>DAIQOO010000126.1:0-4808 GCA_036787845.1 Acidimicrobiales bacterium | reverse complement strand
CGTCGTCGCCGCCGCAACGATCCGGATGCGCATTGCTCGACGCTCTCTTCGATCAAGTCCTGACGCCACCGTCGCCAATATTGGCTCCATGAGGGTCACGTATTCCGCCAGCGATCCCACGGTCTCGTTGACCTGTCGAAAGAGGGCCAGGTCCGTTTCGGCGTACTTGGTAAAAATCATGTTGTAGGCGGCGTCGATCACACCCTCGCGAGAGCCAAAGTGGTGGTAGACCGAGCCGTAGTTGACCCCGGTCGCATCACAGATTTCGGGAATACGAATGGCGAGCTCGTCGCCAGCCATCAGGCGTTCGGCGACCGCGTCCAACACCGCCTGCATGACAGGCACTGATCGACTCTGCTTTGCCATACTCTCAATTTAACGCGCTACCACGTTGCAATAACACACGTAGAAAACAATTCTCGACGACGAAACGCGCGACACATGAATCCGTCACCCATCGGCGCTCATTCCTGACGAGACAGCCAGAAAGGCGCTGTCACCACCATCGAAATCAACGCCTTAAGTAGGCTCGTCCCCTATGGCTTCGTCCAAACCAACACTGCACGTCGTGATCGGCAGCACTCGACCGGGACGCGTCGGTGAGCCCATCGCTCGCTGGTTCTTTGACCAAGGACTCGCCCACGACGGTTTTGAGGTCGAACTCATTGACTTAGCGGTAGTGAACCTTCCACTCTTTAACGAACCCGTCCAACCTTTTCGCCAGCAATATACGCACGAGCGCACGAAACGCTGGTCCGAGACGGTAAGTCGCGCCGACGCGTTCTCCCAGGAAAGTGTTGGCGACGTCCCCAAAGTGGGTGTACCTATTAGGCAGCAGCAGTTGTCGTAGTCGGCGCTGTAGCTGACCACGGTGTCTTCAGCACGCTCTCGATGGCGAGGGCGATCGCGGCGTAGCCAGCGTCGTTGGGATGCATATTGGGCCCGTAAGGAGCGGCCTCGCACATCCACGTCAACGCGCAAGCGCGCGCAACATTGTCAGGTAGAACGGCGCCACCGGAAACCCTCACTCGCTGGACGTCGCGACCTTGAAAGGTTGTCGCGACGGGCGCCAGGGGGATGCCCTCATTCGTGTACAAGACTTGCAATGTCGAGTTCAGTTGACCAATAACGGCGTTGGTATCAGTAGCGAACTCTTGTCCGGTTGGACCAGAAACACCAGAAGCCAAGAACGGGTTGTAGTGGCCGACGCCCACGAAAGTAACGCCGACGCCCGCCGAGTTCTTTAGACCCGCGATTACCGTTGGCAGCTGTTGTCTCACGAGAGCGAGTTGGTTCGCGACGCACAGTTGATTGACCGTTTTGGCCTTGAAACAGCTACGAAGGTTGTTGTACCCGAGGTCGATAGTGACGATGCCCTGGTCGCTTCGGTGCCTCAGCAAGAACGACATAGCTTGGGCCAATTGGGTGTCGTGCGTTCGATAGCACTGATCGTTGCCATTGATCATGGTCGCCGTACTTTCGCCCGGACAGCCCAGCTGCGTGAGCTGCACGGTAACGCCGCGCGCGGCTTCGTACGCCACAATGTCGTTCGCGTAACCCTGATTGGTTGGTTGGCCCTTTGGAACCGCAACAGTTGGCTGGACCCCAACGGACGCCGAACCACCGAGGGCCAAGTAGAACGCCGGTGAGACCGTGTCAGCGCCCGCGGCACTGGCGGTAATGGCGCCAAAGAGGGAGAGCGACGCGGCGCCTACCGCGACACACGTCGCGACGAGGACTTTGCTCAACGCTGCCCTTCTCAAATCTGACTTCGACACTCTTGGTCAATCCCCTCACTGATGATCTGTTGGCTTGAATTCGTCACTTCACGCGTCTCTCCGCACTAATCGGCACAGTTGAGTCGCGTCTTCATTGATTGGAATCGATATAGTCGGCCAATTCACGTGTCACAAGAGAAAGTCGACATCGAAGACTACCCTGACGTTTCTGATGAACCGCTAAAGCCACGGAAATTCTTAGTCGGGTCTTAGTGGCAAAGCGCGTGTCGCCGCCTCAAAGTAGGGCGCTTAAACATTGACAACGAGAATCGTCACACAATCGTCATTGACCAGCGTTGTATCGATGGCGTGGTCAAATTTGATAGTGCGACAAAATATCAATTCGCGCCGTGCGCTTGACGCCATTCGAGCGCCCCACCTCTTGGCCAGGTGGGCTGTCCTCTAACGTCGCGTCGTGACACCATCACCGCCTCTCGATCGACGAGCGTTTCTTCGCCGAGGTCTTCAGTTGGGCGCGTTGGCGTCGGGAGCAGTGGTCGCGGCGGTGTCGCTCGAAAGCTGCAACACGCATCAGCCGGGATCCACCACAACCACGACGGCTCTTCGCCCTCCTACGTCGTCCGATTGGCGTCGTTTAGCCAACTCCTTGACCGGCACACTGGTCCTACCTTCGAGCGCCGCGTACGGCATCGATCGGCTGCTGTACAACTCAAAATTCGTCGATCTTCATCCGGAAGCGATTGCGTACTGCGCCAGCGCTGACGACGTGGGACGCTGCGTAGATTTTGTTTCGTCGCACATTCTTCAAGTCGCTGCTCGATCGGGCGGCCATAGCTTTGGCGGTTACTCGAGTTGCAACGGTTTAGTCATCGACGTGAGTCGCTTGAAATCAATCTCGGTGAACACCAACACCAACATCGCCACGGTCGAAGCAGGAGCGACGCTTATTGACGTCTACAACTCCATCGGCGCTCACAACCGTCTCTTGCCCGGTGGCTCGTGTCCCACGGTCGGCATCGCCGGACTCACGTTGGGAGGCGGCGTCGGCGTCTTTGGCCGCAAGTTCGGACTCACCTGCGACAATCTGCGCTCAATTGACATCGTCACTCCCGACGGCCAGCTCCTCACGGCGAACGCCGGTAATCACGCCGATCTCTTTTGGGCGTGCCAAGGCGGGGGCGGCGGAAACTTGGGCGTCGCTACGTCGTTTGACTTCAACGTCCACCCCATGCCCGAGGTCACGTTGTTCACGTTGCAGTACCCCTGGAGCGAAGCGGCGACGATGGTCGAAGCATGGCAGCACTGGGTTCACTCGGCGCCCGACGAGTTGTGGTCGAACTGCCAATTGCTCTCTCAGGGTTCATACGGTTTTCTCGCGCAAATGAGTGGCGTCTACTGCGGTTCACAGTCGGCACTAGCAAGGCTTTTGGCGTCACTTCAGTCAGACATCGGAGCGAAGCCGACCTATAGCTTTATCGAGTCGAACGACTACCTCGACGCGATGAAGATCGAAGCCGGTTGTTCGGGACTTTCCATTGCCTCGTGCCATCTTCCATCGCAAAATCCTGACGGTCACCTAAGTCGATCGGCGTTTTCCGCAAAGTCCAGTTACGTCAACGCCCCCATGACGAACGCCCAGGCGGCGCTTATGGTCGACGCCATCGTTAACCTTCACACTCACGCGCCCACGGTCGGCGGTGCATTGGCGTTTGATGCCTATGGAGGAGCGATCAATCGCGTGGCCGCTGATCAGACGGCGTTCGTGCATCGTGACAAATTGGCTTGCATCAAAGCCACGTACTCATGGTCGAGTGCGACACCACCGTCAGAGATAAATGCGGGTCAAGCGTGGTTGACGTGGCTCGGATCCGACGTCTTCAACCCGCGGACGGGCGCGTATCAGAACTACATCGACCCGACACTCTCCAACTGGAAGACCGCCTACTACGGGACGAATCTTGAGAGGCTGTCGAAGGTGAAACACCGCAACGACCCCGAGAACCGATTCGCCTTCGCTCAATCAATTCCCCTATCGCTTTGAGAAAGACGTCGCTTCATCCAGCGACGAACCAGTTGGCATGTCGCTCGCTACGAACTGGCGCTCGCGCGAAAGGCGACGACTCGATTGGTCGAGGTTGCGAGGAGAAGACCGTCGCCGACACTCGGCGTGGCGAAGTGATTTGCACTTGTGCCTATTGAGGCTTGTTGTCGTACGTGGCCAGAAGAAGGATCGAGACCGTAGAGAACGCCGTCTTGTCCAACCGTCCACACCAGACCCGCCGCGACGATGGGTGGTCCCCCACCACTCGAACTCCAAAGAAGAGTGAGCGTTGGCGGCGTCGACGTGGCGCGCACGGCGACCGTACCGCTCAAACAAGGTAGATAGACAGTCAGACCCACCACGGCACTGCCTCCGTCGATATTGTTCGAGCACGCATTAGCAAGGCTCGACTCTTGTGTGCCAATGCCACCCAAGTGCGCACCATTCAAGAGATAGGCAATTCCAGATTTGCCAGCGAGGACAACTTGTCCGTTCGCGAGTAACGCGGGCGCCATCGACATGTCCAGGTCGCTCGCGTTGTTCTGCGGCCAATCAGCTGGTGCGAAGTACTGGCGCAGTCGAAGCGCGGACGACAGCTCAAGCACTGAGTCGCTGTCGTCGTAGACCTGGCCTGACGAGTTGACCGATCCATTGCCCACACTCACCCAGACGTTTCCCCTCGCGTCGATCACGGGCGCGGCACCGCCCATCCAAATGGCACCCTGACTTTGACCCGCCCGCGCGTCCACGGTGAAAAACGCCGGCGTCGAGCCCGTCTCTTTTACTGAGACGACGCGTCCTTGGTACGTCGCGCAATCGCCGTAATTTCCCCCATACCCGAAGACAACGTGACCCGCGTCCAACGTCAATCCCGTGCGCTGCAACAACGCGGCGGGATCAGATCCTGGAGGATCGACTCTTTGGTTGAGTTCAACGGCCCCCGACGTGGTGCTTAATCCAACGAGACGATGTTGGGGTTTTCCGCCCACCAGTTCATCCGCCACGACGAAAATCTCTTTCCTCGATGG
>DAIQOO010000275.1:0-1324 GCA_036787845.1 Acidimicrobiales bacterium | reverse complement strand
CACGATTGCCCTACAGCCTGAAGGTGCTACTGGAAAACCTCCTGCGTAACGAGGATGGCTATTTCACCTACTCGTTTTAGGATCAGAAGTTCAATTCTCTTAATGAGGTGACACACTTGGTAGGACCATCAAATGAACGAGCAATTTTTCTTGAACACGACTGAAACCCTGACTTTTAATGACCGCAGTGTGTCAAACGTTGGAGAGATCTGGACCATTGGTCACTCCACCCGCTCGACCGAAGAGTTTCTCGCATTGCTGCACGACCAAGAAATTGTCTCGCTCGTGGACGTGCGCTCCTATCCCGGTTCTCGCCGGTGCCCGCAGTTCGGGCGCGAGACGATGAGTACGTGGCTGGCGAATGACGCCATCACCTATCAACACGCCAGTGACCTTGGTGGTAGGCGAAATCGACAACACGACGTTGACCCGGCCATTAACGCGGCGTGGCAGAACGCGAGCTTTAGGAACTACGCCGATTACACACTCGGCGGCGCTTACCAAACAGCGCTGGCCAACTTAACCACCGTGGCGCAAACGTCACGCGTCGCGTTTATGTGCTCCGAAGCGCTTCCGTGGCGATGTCACCGCTCGCTCATCGCCGACAGCCTCGCCGCGCGCGGCTGGGCTGTACACCACCTCATGAGCGTGGGAAAGGTGACCGAGCACCGACTCGGTCAGTGGGGGCCGGAGCCGTTCGTCGCTGATGGTCGGGTCACCTACCCAGAACCACAACACTGAACCCAGATCAACGTTGCTTCACTACGTTCGCCTGCCCTAACCCGAGAAGTTTTCTGCTAAGGGCCACCAAGGCGCAGTAACCTTCGCCTTCTCCAACAGTGTCATCGCTTAATTAAGGGAATTTACATCAATCGAGCTGTTCAAGCTCAACGGTTCTACATCATTCAAGCCACGTCGTCGTGCGCAGTTACTGAGCACTACTCCCGGGCCCTTCCGACAGTGCGCGCAGTGCGATCGCGGAGTGGGCAAAAGCCCCGCCAGCGCGCATCTCAGCGGCGACCCAGATCGCCTCCATGATCTCTTCGTCCGTCGCGCCTTTGTGCCGAGCAATCCGGGTGTGACCGTCAATGCAGTATGGGCACTGGGTGACGTGAGCGACGGCGACGGCGACGGCGATCAATTGCTTCGTCACTTCGGGCAACGCTCCGCTACTGAAAACCGCTCGACCGAATGCTTTAAAGGCATCATCGATTTCAGGTGCGAGTTCGTGGCGGCGATGTCCCATCTGCGCATTGGCGATCGGATAAACCGATTCAGTCATGATGTTCTCCTTCTTCTCTTCATTGTGTACTTCATTCATCCT
>DAIQOO010000274.1:0-1325 GCA_036787845.1 Acidimicrobiales bacterium | reverse complement strand
TGGCCGCGGCGATTGATGAAGTCACGAACGAAGTCGTGGCGCAAGTTCGTGGTGGTGTGAATATCGTCGTCCTGAGTGACCGTGGCACGTCGAAGTCGCACGCGGCCATACCGAGCTTGTTGCTCGCCTCCGCCGTGCACCATCGACTCGTTGATGAGCATCTTCGAACCAACGCTGCTCTCATCATCGAAGCCGGTGACGTGCGCGAGGTACACCACGTCGCGTTGCTGCTCGGCTTTGGTGCGTCGGCCGTGTGCCCCTACCTCGCGTACGAGTCGATCGACGCACTCATTGAAGAGGGAGAGTTCACTGATCTCACCGCGTTTGAAGCGCGGTACCAGTACGGCAAGACACTAAGTAAGGGCGTCGTAAAAGTGATGTCGAAGATGGGCGTGAGCACGGTCTCGAGTTACGTTGGTTCACAGCTGTTCGAACCAATTGGTGTGTCGGACGACATTCTCTCGCGTTACTTCCCGGGTTTTCGTTCTCGCCTGGGCGGTGTCACCCTTGAACGCGTGGCCGGCGACGTACTGCAATGGCACGAGAGCGCCTACAAGGTGGATGAAGGCGAACGAGTGGAGATCACGAATCGCGGCGAGTACCAATGGCGCCGTGACGGTGAATTACACCTCTTCAACCCTCAAACCGTCCAGAAACTCCAACACGCGACGCGCGCTAAGCGCTACGACCTCTTCAAGGAGTACTCCGCGCTCGTCGACGAGCAGAGCAGTGGCAAGTTGACCCTGCGATCACTGCTGACGCTGGTGCCGAGTTCGACGCCCCTTGACATCGACGAAGTGGAGAGCGTCGCCTCCATCGTCAAGCGGTTTAGTACCGGTGCCATGTCGTACGGATCGATCTCGAAAGAAGCACACACCACCCTCGCCATCGCGATGAACCGGCTTGACGCGAAATCCAATACCGGAGAGGGTGGAGAGGACGAGGAGCGCTTTGACGTCTCCGATCCTCGCCAGAACGAACGGTCCGCTATCAAGCAGGTTGCGTCGGGCCGATTCGGGGTGACGAGTCGATACTTGGTCAACGCCGACGATCTACAGATCAAAATGGCGCAAGGTGCCAAACCCGGCGAAGGCGGACAGCTTCCTGGATCAAAGGTGTGGCCCTGGATTGCGAAGACGCGCTACTCAACGCCGGGCGTTGGTCTCATCTCGCCTCCGCCGCACCACGACATCTACTCAATTGAGGACTTGGCGCAACTTATTTACGACCTAAAGAGCGCGAACGACGAAGCCCGCGTGCACGTCAAACTAGTGAGTGAACAAGGTGTCGGCACCATCGCCGCGGGCGTCACGAAGGCGCACGCC
>DAIQOO010000125.1:0-4830 GCA_036787845.1 Acidimicrobiales bacterium | reverse complement strand
TGGGAGCTCGACGACGCCGAGGAGGAAGGTGTCGAGATCATCGTGAATCACGCGCCCACCCGATTCGTGATCGACGACGGCAAACTCGTCGGCATGGAGTTCGACGTCCTCGAGTGGGACGAGAAAGCGTCGAAGTCCACCACCGTCGACACGGTCACGATTCCCTGTGACGACGTCATCCTCGCCATTGGCCAGGAGAACTCCTTCCCCTGGATTGAGCGCGAGCTCGGCATGACGTTTGGCGAATGGGACATGCCGGTTGTTGACGAGGTCACGATGCAATCCAGTGTGCCCGGCGTCTTCTTTGGCGGCGACGCCGCGTGGGGTCCGAAGAACATCATCTGGGCCGTCGCGCACGGACACGCTGCGGCGATTTCCATTGACAACCACTGCAACGACGTATCGCTGAATGAGCGCCCCGCGATGGGCATGACGCTCGTGAGCCAGAAGATGGGCATGAGCGAGTGGAGTTACCACAACGACTACAACCAGTCGTCACGCCAGAAGATGACCCACGTCGAATTAACGAAGCGCTTCGAGTCGCTGAACCTAGAAGTCGAGTTGGGCTTCAGCGCCGCACAGACCGCCCGCGAGGTGCAGCGCTGTTTGAACTGCGACGTCCAGACGGCCTTTAGTGCACCGCTGTGCATCGAGTGCGACGCCTGTCTCGACATCTGTCCCGTGCAGTGTCTCACTATCACCAGTAACGGCGACGAAGCGGACCTGCGAAGCCGACTCTTGGCGCCATCCACCAATCTCTCCCAAGACCTCTTCGTCTCCGAAGCGCTGCCCCAGACCGGGCGCGTGATGGTCAAGGACGAGAACGTCTGCGTGCACTGTGGGCTGTGCGCCGAGCGCTGCCCCACGGCAGCCTGGGACATGGATCTCTTCGACTTGGCGATCCCCTACGCCGGATCCATGAACTTCATCCCCGTCGCCGTGGGCTTTGGTGGCAACGGAGCCCGTTCATGACAATGACCAAGCAACAAGTGCGCAATCAGGTCAACGACTTCTCCATCAAGCTCGCCAACGTGAACGGTACGGGTTCCTCCAGTGCCAACAGCCTCTTGGTGCAGGCGATCTTTCGCATGGGCATTCCCGTCTCGGGCAAGAACCTTTTTCCGTCCAACATCCAAGGACTTCCAACCTGGTACGAGATCCGCGTCAACGCGTCGGGGTACACCGCGCGCGCGCTCGACTACGACCTCGTCATCGCGATGAACTCACAGACCTACTCAACGGACATCGCCGAAGTGAGTAGTGGCGGCTACGTGCTGTACGACTCATCGTGGCCACTCGACCCCGATCTCGAGCGCGACGACGTCAACTTCCTCGGTGTGCCACTCGCGAAGATGTGCTTGGAGAACTTCACCAAGCCCCGCGAGCGAATCTTGATGAAGAACATCGCCTACGCGGGTGCCGTCGTGGCACTCGTCGGTATCGATCTAGAAATTGTCGCGAACTTACTCGCCGAGACCTTCTCGCGCAACGAAGCTCTGCGCGAGTCCAACCAGAAGGCGCTGCGTCTTGGTTACGACTACGCAATGGAGAACTTCGAATGCCCACTCGCCTTTCACCTTGAGCCCCTCGATAAGAACGCCGACGCGATTCTCATTGACGGCAATACGGCAGCGGCACTGGGATGTCTCTACGCCGGTGCCACCGTCGCCGCGTGGTACCCCATTACGCCAGCAACCGCGGTGATGGACAACTTCACTCGGCTCTGTGCGAGGTATCGACGCGAACTTATTCCCAGCGACGACCCGAGCGCGCCCGCAAAGTATAAGAACAACTACCTCATCATCCAAGCCGAAGACGAGATTGCCTCCATCGGCATGGTGCTCGGCGCGTCGTGGAACGGGGCACGGGCCTTCACCTCGACCTCGGGTCCGGGGATCTCTCTCATGAGCGAGTTACTCGGCCTCGCCTACTACACCGAGATTCCAGCCGTCATCATCGACGTGCAGCGCGTGGGACCGTCGACGGGCATGCCAACACGCACCCAACAAGGCGACATCATGATGTGCGCGTACGCCTCGCACGGCGACACCAAGCACATCGTGCTCTTTCCAGCGAACCCGCACGAGTGCTTCGAGTTCGCCGCTGCGTGCTTCGACCTCGCCGAGCGGTTCCAAACCCCGGTGTTCATGCTCTCGGACCTCGATATTGGCATGAACGACTGGGTAGTACCCAAGCTCGAGTGGGACGACAGTTACGTGCCCGATCGCGGTCGTGTGCTGCACGACAACGATCTTGCCGGCATTGCCGAGTTCTTTCGCTACAGCGACGAAGATTCACAGTTCGTGACTCCTCGCACGCTGCCGGGATCGATTTCAAAGGGCGCCTACTTCATCAGAGGATCGGGTCACGACAAGTACGGGCACTACACCGAGACTCCCGACGATTACCAAGAGGTGATTGACCGCCTTCGACTGAAGCACGCCGCCTCGGCGTCCCACGTCCCGTCGCCAATCGTCGAACAACGTGACGGCGCGACGATTGGCGTCATCACCGTCGGCAGTTGTGACCTCGCGGTTCGAGAAGCACTCGACGAACTCGCCGCGCGAGGTGTTCATTGTGACTTCATGAGGGTGCGGGGATTCCCCTTCGTTGACGACGTTCCAGCCTTCGTCGAAAGCCACGAGCGTTGCTTTGTCGTAGAGCAGAACCGCGACGCTCAGTTACGCTCGCTCATTACAATCGAAACGGGCGTCGCCATCGAGAAGATGCGCTCGGTCTTGGCGTACGGCGGATACCCCTTAAGCGCCAAGCAAGTCGTTGACAGTGTGCTCACCCAATTGGAGATCTCGTAATGCCCTCGATCATCAAGCCCTTTATTCCTCTCAACCCTCTGCCAAAGAACGCGCTCGGTCTGACGGTGCGCGACTACGAGGGCGCGATGTCGACGTTGTGCGCGGGCTGTGGTCACGATTCGGTGACGGCCGCCATCAGTCACGCGTTCTTCGAGCTCTCACTGCAGCCAAATCGCATCGCGAAACTGAGCGGCATTGGCTGTTCCTCAAAGACACCGACGTACTTCGTGCGCGGCGCGCACGGATTCAACTCGGCCCATGGTCGCATGGCGACGATTGCCACTGGCGCCAACGCGGCGAATCGTGAACTGACCTACATCGGCATCTCGGGCGACGGCGACTCACTCTCCATTGGTCTCGGTCACTTGATGCACGCCATGCGTCGCAACATCAACATGGTATACGTCATCGAGAACAACGGCGTGTACGGACTCACCAAGGGCCAGCTCTCGGCGTCGGCGGACATCGGTTCGGCGCCAAAGAAGGGCGACGCAAATCTCCTCGCGCCCATTGACCCGGTCATGTTGGGCCTCACGCTCGGCGCCACGTTTCTCGCTAGAAGTTTCTCGGGCGACAAGGAACAACTCATCCCCATTTTGAAGGCCGCCGTCGCGCACCACGGCTTTGCGCTTATCGACGTGATCTCTCCGTGCGTGACGTTCAACGACCACGAGAGCTCGACGAAGAGCTACAAATTCTTCCGTGAACACGAGGTAAAGGAAGTCCAGACGGACTTCGTCCCACTCCAGGTCCCGATTCGCGCCTCAATACCGAGCGACGCAGCCAAAGAAGTCACGATGCACGACGGCAGCGTCATGCGCTTTCGCTCCATTCCCGAGGGCTACGACCCGAGTGATAGGCAAAAAGTCGAAGAATACATTCGTGATCGCCAAAGTCGCGGCGAGATCGCGACGGGCCTTCTTTATCTCAATGAATCAAACCTTGAGTTGCACGAACTCAACAACACTCCTGCGGTGGCGCTCAATAGCCTTCCCTATTCGACCCTCTGTCCCGGGTCTGAAGAACTAGTGAAGTTGCAAGAAGACTTCCGCTAACATCCACCTAGTAGTGGCTTTTTGGGGGTTGCCGTGCGGCACCAGCCGGTTGTCGAAGAAGTACTAGGCGGTGAGAGTGCGTGCTTCGCCCATTTACTTTGTCCAGAGTGCGGCTCCGTACTCGACGAACCCCACACTGTCGCGTGTCCTTTGACTGCAGTAGCCACGCAACCCAACGACGACGACTCGTTGAAGCGAGGGACGCAGTGACAAGCACTTCGAAGGCGCTCCAACACGCGCGTCAATGGGCGTTCAACCACGAGACGCGTACGCGGCGTCACGTGGAGGGAACCGGACCAGCAGGCCTGACGGTCGTGAAATTCTCCCCCAAGAAATACGCCAGATTCTCACTCGCTGACGTTGACGTTTCGCTAATGTCGGTTTCTAGTGAATAATACTGCGTCCGAAACAACCGTCGCGATCATCGACGACCACGTCATGGTGGCGGAGATGTTGGCGCTCACGATCTCGAAGGAGAGCGACTTGCGCCTCGTCGGTGTTGCGGGCAACGTCGCTGACGGCGTCGCGCTCGTGCAACGAGAACACCCCAACGTCATTCTCATGGACTATCACCTGCCCGACGGCGACGGAATTCAAGCGGTGTCGACGATTCTTCACGACCTTCCCGACACCCACGTCGTAATGCTGACTGGCAACGACAGCTACGACCTCTTGGCTCGCGCCATTGAAGCTGGCTGCGTCGGTCTCATCGGCAAGGACCGTCCGGTGGGCGACGTACTAGCCGCCGTGCGATCTGCGGCCCGCGGCGAGTTGGTTATTCGCTCAGATGGGTTCACCAGCCTCTTGCTCCAGTTTCGAAAGACGCCCGAGCAAAAGACGCACCTACTCACTCATAGAGAGTTAGAGGTGCTGCAACTACTTGGACGAGGTCGCTCGACCGAGAAGATTGCCGATGAACTCTTCATCTCGGTCAACACCGTGCGAAATCACGTCGCCAACAT
>DAIQOO010000273.1:0-1352 GCA_036787845.1 Acidimicrobiales bacterium | reverse complement strand
TCCTCGCCTTCTTCGAGAAAACTGCCGGACTGCGCCTCAACCTCAACTACGTGCGCCCCGGTGGCGTCGCGGCAGATTTGCCCGACGGCTGGGAAGACGACGTGCTCGTAATCTGCGACACGATCTACGAGCGCACGTTCGAATACGACGAACTCCTGACCGGACAGCCGATCTTTCGCGGACGAATGGTGGGGGTCGCTCCCATCAGCGCGGAAGAGGCGCTGGCTCTTGGTGTCACTGGTCCGCTGCTGCGCTCAACCGGCGTGCCCTGGGACCTGCGTCGCTCGATGCCGTACCTGGCTTACGACCAGGTGGAGTTCGACGTCATTGTTGGCACGTACGGCGACAACTTCGACCGTTACTCCATCCGCCTCAATGAGATTCGCGAATCCGTACGCATTGTCCGCCAGTGCTTAGAAAAGATGCCGAGTGGTGACTACCGCAGTCAAGACCCCAAGGTCACCCCACCACCACGCGCGCGCATCGATGAGTCAATGGAAGCGTTGATTCACCACTTCAAACTCTTCACCGAAGGTTTTCACGTTCCCGTCGGCGAGGTCTACAGCGCCATCGAGTCGCCGCGCGGTGAACTGGGCTGCTACCTCGTCTCCGACGGCGGATCCAAGCCCTACCGGCTACACGTGCGCGCGCCGAGCTTCGTGAACCTTCAAGCCGTGCCGCTCCTCATGCGCGGCGGCTTGGTCTCTGACGCCGTCACCGTTATTTCCACGGTGGACCCGATCATGGGCGAGGTGGACCGATGAGCCATCTCAGAGTCGACCTGCGCCAGCGCGCCGAAGAGTTGCTCCTCCTTTATCCCCGTCCGCGCTCGGCGATGTTGCCACTACTGCATCTCGTCCAAGAACAAGACGGCTATTTGAGCGGAGCGGGAATCGCTGAGGTCGCGGAACTCACCGGGACGACACCCGCCGACGTGCGCGGCACCGCGGCGTTCTATGAGATGTTTCACTTGGAACCGGTTGGTAAATACGTCGTAGGCGTGTGCACCAACATTGCCTGTCTGATGGCGGGCGGTCAAGAGTTGCTCGAGCACGCGAGTTCGACGCTCGGCTGCGCCGTTGGGGCTACGAGCGACGACGGACTCTTCACGTTGGAAGAGACCGAGTGTCTCGCCGATTGTGACGTCGCGCCTTGTGTGCAGGTCAATCACCGCTACGTGCGAACGACGACGCCCGACACCTTTGACTCGCTGGTCGGCGAACTGCGTAACGGTAAGCGCGACCACGACATTCCAAGCCACGGCACGTTGCTCCGCGTGAAGCGCAGTGGCGGACTGCGAGCATCCAAGGGTGAGATCGCCGAACAGCGCAACGACGCCAAGGCCGCAAGAG
>DAIQOO010000272.1:0-1352 GCA_036787845.1 Acidimicrobiales bacterium | reverse complement strand
TCCTCGCCTTCTTCGAGAAAACTGCCGGACTGCGCCTCAACCTCAACTACGTGCGACCCGGTGGGGTAGCGGCCGACCTGCCCGACGGCTGGGAAGACGACGTGCTCGTCATCTGCGACACGATCTATGAGCGCACCTTTGAGTACGACGAGCTGCTGACGGGTCAGCCGATCTTTCGGGGACGAATGGTGGGCGTTGCGCCCATTAGCGCCGAAGAGGCACTAGCCCTTGGCGTGACGGGTCCGTTGCTGCGCTCAACCGGCGTGCCGTGGGACCTGCGTCGCTCGATGCCGTACCTGGCGTACGACCAGGTGGAGTTCGACGTCATTGTTGGCACGTACGGCGACAACTTCGACCGCTACGCCATACGTCTAAATGAGATTCGCGAGTCGGTACGCATCGTCCGCCAGTGCTTAGAAAAGATGCCGAGCGGCGATTACCGCAGTCAAGACCCCAAGATCACGCCACCACCACGCGCGCGCATCGATGAGTCAATGGAAGCGTTGATTCATCACTTCAAGCTCTTCACCGAAGGCTTTCACGTTCCGGTCGGTGAGGTCTATAGCGCCATCGAGTCGCCGCGCGGAGAACTCGGCTGTTACCTCGTCTCGGACGGCGGACCTAAGCCCTATCGCCTACACGTGCGCGCGCCGAGTTTCGTGAACCTCCAAGCCGTGCCGCTCTTGATGCGCGGCGGATCGGTCTCTGACGCCATCACCGTCATCTCCACGGTGGACCCGATAATGGGCGAGGTGGACCGATGAGCCATCTCAGAGTCGACCTGCGCCAGCGCGCCGAAGAGCTGCTTTCGCTCTATCCCCGTCCACGCTCGGCGATGTTGCCCATACTGCACCTCGTCCAAGAACAAGACGGTTACGTGAGCGAAGCGGGAATCGCTGAGGTCGCGCAACTGACCGGGACGACACCCGCGGACGTGCGCGGCACCGCGTCGTTCTACGACATGTTCCACCTCGAGCCGGTGGGCAAATATGTCGTGGGGATCTGCACCAACATTGCCTGTCTCATGAGGGGCGGCCAAGAGTTGCTCGAGCACGCGAGTTCGACACTCGGCTGCGCGGTGGGAGCGACGAGCGACGACGGGCTCTTCACCTTGGAAGAGACTGAGTGTCTCGCCGACTGCGACGTAGCGCCGTGCGTGCAGGTCAACCACCGCTACGTTCGAACGACGACGCCCGACACGTTTGACGCTCTGGTCAGCGAGTTACGCAACGGAATGCGCGACCACGACATTCCAAGTCACGGCACGTTGCTTCGTGTGAAGCGCAGCGGCGGACTTCGAGCATCCAAGGGTGAGATCGCCGAACAGCGCAACGACGCCAAGGCCGCAAGAG
>DAIQOO010000028.1:11954-17855 GCA_036787845.1 Acidimicrobiales bacterium | reverse complement strand
GTGAGATCGCCGCTACCCGTCATGCCCGACTCTTCACTCATGACTTGAAAACCTGCACCGTGCAACACGCGAAGAGCGACGTCGTCCGCCGCCACGTCGAGGTGATACTGCGTCGCGCGAAGACCTGAATATCCTTCGTGTTGGCCGGCCCTGACAACTTCACCAATCTCGTGCGCGCACGCACGAAGTGTGCTGAATAACGAGTCGGTCACGTAGTAACGCTACCGGGGTTGGAGGCTAACCTGAGTAGTAATGGCCGCCATAGACGTTGCAGGGTTTGTTGCCGACCTCAAAGACCACGCGGTGACCCACGGCTTTCACGTACACGACGAGCGCCACTTCGTCGAGACGTACTCTCTTCGTCAAGCGTGGGAAGTGGACCTTCATCCCGAAGACGGTTGCGGAGGGCCAGTTGACTTGCACATCGAGCTCGACGTCGACCCAAGAACCCTCCTCGCCTTCGAAGACGCCGTCTTAGGACTGCCTGACGAAGTCGACCCACCCGATGAATTTCACTTCCCCCTGGTCTTGACGTGGAGTCTGCCTCCGATGCCCCACGGTCCTGACCTTTTGCGACTCGCGATTGACTTAGCGCCCATTGGCGGACTGGAAATGCCGCTCGAAGTGACCGCGACGGACGTCTTTGCGTCGCCCACGGAGAGTTCCGAGCGACGTATCTCCATCGTGGCTCGGCGAGCAATTTCATTGAGTCAAGTGGCCAAAGGCGAGGATCCACTTTGTGACATCTTTGAGCGCGGGCGCAGCGTGAGCGATTTCTTGCTGCAGTCCGCCGACTCGTGGCTCGGCTAGTCCGATCCCTCGGCGCTGTAGCGACACTCACGTTGGCGAGCGTGATTCTCGCGTCGTGCGGCTCTGGCAGTGCGATTGCCGACGTCCGACATAGTTGCGTTGACGTCAAACGCGCCTTAGCCCTCCAAACGCAAAGTGAAGCACTGGGGATCTCCGCGTCGCAACGAGCGACACTTCAAGCCAGCGCGCTGCACCGTCTCCTCCTGGCGACGCCCTCCGCAGCGGCGGCAACGTCAATCGACGGAAGTTGGAACCCGCTCATGACCACGATCAATGAGGCGGAGCGCGTTCCCATTGCTAATCTCGCCGCGTCACTTACGCGACTTTGCAAGGTCGCCGACTCCTCGACGCCCTATCTCTAGAAGCGCGGTGTCCCTAGACGTGCGGTGGAAAGCGTTCGTACAGCCAAGCCAACGAGTTCTCTTCCAGCATGGCCTCTTCCCAACCCTCGATGAGGTCTTCCAGGGCCGCCAAAGAAGGAACTTTACCAATCACCACCACGGTGAGATCGTTCACGGGCTCATTGGAAACTAAGAAGTCACCGAACATATCTTCGGTCACGAGGGCGTCTGGTTCGACCATCAGATAGAGCTCGCCCGTCGCCTCAACCCACGACAGCTCGTACTCGTTATCCGCGCTGTCCGTCCATTCACTTCCGAACTCGAACTCAGCGCTCTCGCGACGGGCTTCGTTCTGTTCGTAAAAAGATTCGATGTCCATCGGCCCAGCCTACGTCGCCACTATGTGCGCCGTCATGTGCGCAACCCGGTTCATGATCACTGACATGAAAAGTGCACCGATGAATGTCGCAGCGTTAGTGGCGGTCGAGTGCGTGGTGGGTCGTCTACTGGGCCCCATGACAATCAAAATCGACCTTCTAGGAAATCTTCGACTCGAGTGGCGACGCGTAGGACGAAGTCCGAGCGCTCGAGCGGCCTGTCAGCGATTGGCGTCGCGCTACCCGGACCTCGACTTGGGCCAGCTCACTGACCTCGTTGACGTCGTGGCTCTATTGGAGACCCGAGGCGGGAGGAATGTCCTCGAACGAGCGCGCATCGTGCGGGCGCTGTTGCTCGAAGCGAGCGATCCCGATATTCATCGCGCCTTGTTGCAGACGTTGCTGCCTGGCGTGGTGAGCGTCTGTCGACAGTTGCGTTTCGGCGCTGGGATCATCGACGAGCCAAGTGAAACTCTCGCAATGGCGGTTTCGCTCTTGAGTGAATTGCTCGTGGACTGGGCGGGTCAATCGCGCCAGTACGCCGCGCCGGATCTACTCTCCGCCCTGCGTGGGCGCCTACGTCGGTGGTTACTCAAGGAGAAGGCGGCACTACGGAGCGTCTCACGCTTTGATCACGTTGACGAGGCCGCTGACGAGTCCTCCCCCTTGCTCACGCGACTCGAAAACTTACGAGGGGGTGAGCACGACCGCCTGGCGCGACTCACCTACGCCCGTGTCTTCGAAGGTCGCTCGTTGCGTGAACTCGCCCAGCACGATCACAGCGCCCCAGTCTCGTTGCAATCAGAGCTCCAGCACTTCGCCGTGCGGTACCTTCTCTAAAAAATTCAAAGGTACCGAGTGAAAAAAGATTTTTCCACTTTCAACCCGTTACCCTACAAGGACCGATATGAGACGCTTGCACTCACTCAAGAGTACGCACTGGGTGATGTGGTCGAGTCCCCTGTTACTACTAGTACTGGTCTTGACGTTGAGCGCGTCATCGAGTTCGAATCCTCGAGTGACGGCGTCTCACGCCAAAACGACGTCAACTATGGTCGTCACGACGTCGAGCACACCCACGACGACAACCACGCTCTCCCCACAAGTGAAGAACACCACGACGACGACAGCACGCGCGTCGCGCCTGGTGACGAAGGTGCCGTCGACGACGCTTCCTCACGCAAGAGGCTCCTCGAGCGCGACCGGTTCGAACGTCAAAGCAGTCGCCAACGCGCCCGCCGAAACCGTCGCGAGCGGCGCACTGTCGGGTCAACTCAGTCCGTCGTTCAACGTCGCCGACGTGCCGCTCGAAGGGCCCGGCACGTGGTCACTCGCGACGAGCTCAATGTCGAACACAACGCTGCAGTGTTCGAATCGCACCGTGGTCGTCCAATCATCAATCGTCGTCGGCGCGAAACAGCAGTGTCAACTCATCATCACGGCGGCGAATCCCGCGACCAACCTCACATGGCAACTAACACCTCTCAGCTGAAACGCTCGCTCGCGACCCGCGTGCAGGGCATCGCGTTAGTGCTGTACTTCGCGCTGTTGCCGTACGTCGTGATCACGAAGTGGCGACTTGTGGCGAACCAGAGCAACGCCACCTTGATTCGCACGCTCCTCATTGTCCTGACGATCTTTTGGATTGGTTTCCTCCTCCACGTCGGGACGAACGTGTGGCGTCTCAAACAAGGACGGCGCGTCCGTGCGGGCGGCAGTGCGTGGTTGGCCGGCTTCATCGTGGGATTGCTGGCCCTCCTACTTCCCACGCCCACGGCGCCAGCGCCGCAACCCACCGCGATCAGTATTCCCTTCCACGAAGTCTCTTCCGTGCACCCAACGTCGCCCCACCACACCCCGACGTCACTCGTCGGACTCGGTGGAGTTCCTCTAGCCCTCATGGCCAAGCGACGTAATGATCTACTCCGCCAACAACCCGACGGTGCCGGCAACCTCGACGTGGATGAGTCGATCGACCTTCTTCGTCAACTCAGCCCCGGGCTGATAGGTCACCTCGTGCAACGCATCGGCGACGAGCTCGACGGAGTGCTGGAAGTTAGCGACACCGCAACCCTGTCGAGCACGCTTGCGCCGTCGTACCCGGTCGTGGCGTGCGCGTTGGGATTGATTACCGGTGGGTCGCTCGTCGGCTTCGCGCGCGAGGGTGGTCGTCTCCCGATCCTGCCCTCGTGGAATAGTGACGACGTCACGAACAACGTCGTCGCGCTGCACGACGGGAAACTACTCTTCGCACAAAATGAACATGAGCTTTTGCGTGCGCTCGCTACGAGAACACTTCGCCAGAACGTCGTCGTGTACTTAGGGGCCGCGAGTGGACTCGACGATGAACTGGCCGCGTGCGCGATCACTATTCAGCCCTATGTCGACGCGTCACTGCCGTCGGATCGTTACGCACACGTGGCACCGATTGAATTTGCCCAGATGAGCGACCTAAGGGTGGAGCTTCTTCGCGCTGATCCCCAAGTGCTCGGTCTCAGTGAACCCTTTACTACGACGCTTCGTCGTCGGTGTGTGGAGATGGTGGCCTACCTCGCACTCCACCGCCGCGAATCGGTCACGGGTGAACGCCTCCGTACACGGGTGTTAACCCACGCGGACGTGGACGCGTCGCTGCGCACGCTCGCCAACACCGCGAGCGCCGTGCGGCGCAGTCTCGGCGTCGACGCGAGAGGACCACGGCTGCACCCCGTGACGTCGTCGGGACTGTACGTGACCCACGGTCTCACGAGTGACGTCGAAATCTTCTCCACACTGATCGCCCGAGCACGACAGTTAAGCGTGAATGACGCGGCACCACTCGCCCACCAGGCACTGTTACTCATCAAGGGTGAGCCGCTCGCGAGCGCGTTGCGAGGATTCGAATGGTTCCTTGCCGAGGGCCACGGCGCCCGTCTCGCGCGCGACGGCGAATGGGCAGCACTCGCGCTTCATCACAGTTCGCTCCAGAAGCGTAACTACGAACTCGCCTTTTGGGCGCTGCAGCAGGGCCTGCTCATCGATCCCTACAGCGACGCGTTGAGCGACGCGCTCAGTCGCGTGCCGCGACTACGCGAGTTTGGCGGCGATGGATCCCGCAGTCCGCAAGACGAGGCCGTCGGCGCCAGCGGCGCTGTAGCGATGAGCTGGTCGTTCGCGCGCTTCACGCAGCAGGTCACTCAATAGCGCGGAGAACGCCAAGGGCGGCTCCACGAAGAGGTGCTTGGCTAACGAGCCCGGAATCGTGTTGATCTCGTTGACGAAGAGCTCGGTGTCGCTCGCCAAGAAGTCGAGACGCGCCACTCCCCGCACCGCCGCGAGATCGGCTATCGCCGTCGTGTACGCAATAATCTCGTCATGTTGATCGGCCGGCAGGTGAGCAGGCAGTTCGCGCGGTGCTGACACCATGCCTTCACCACCCACGTACTTGTCGCGGTAGTCGAGAATCTCCACGTCACTCGAGCGACGGATTGGTCGCTCGATAGCAGAAAGAGCGAGCGACGGAAAAGTTCGAAGCGCAATTTGAAGGTCCGTCAAGTCGTGTCGGTAGGGTTCAACCACGCAGCCGCTCGCCAGATGTCCATTCGAGTTGAGTCGCGCTCTCGCCGTGGCGAGATCGGCGACGACGTCGATGCCAATCGACGAGCCGCCAAAACGCGGCTTCAAGATGTAAGGACCTTCGAAGTCAAGCGACGTCGTCGTACTGGTTAACAGTGCGCGCGGCAGTGTCGGAAGTCCTGCCGCCGCGATCAAGGAGCCGAAAGCCCATTTGTCCATACCTAGCGCCGCGCCCGCGAGGCTCGGCCCGGTGTAACGAATGCCCGCGAGATCGAGCGTGCCTTGCAGCGTGCCGTCTTCACCCGGACCACCGTGCGTGGCGAGCACGAGGGCGTCGAAGTCGAGTCGCCGGTCGCGTCCTAGGCGCCCTCCAGTTGCAAAGAAACCGCCCTCCTCACCCAGTCGCAGTGAGAGTTCACTCGAACCCTTCGGCACTCCGTCGAGAAAGACGTCGGCCTCGACGTCACTCGCGACACTAAAGAACGATCCCGTCTTGGTCCAATAGATGCCAACAGGCGCGTCGCCAGAGCGCTCGAGTTCGCGCAAGGCTTGAAGTCCAGTGAGGATGGAGATGTCGTGTTCGGGAGAAGGACCACCAAAGAGCACACCATTAGTCACTAGTTACCTCGCCCGACGTCATCAAGACCTCAAGGGTAGTGGTCGGGCAGGTCGTTGAGGTACAACACGGCGTCACCGCCTCGAAGCTGCGAGCGAACCCATTTCACGGCGTCGTCGCGTTTGTCGAACCGCTGGACGGGCCGGTCGTAGCCGGTCTGGAGCGCCACGACGTTCGTGCGGGCCACGACGACGAGTTCGGC
>DAIQOO010000028.1:4660-11854 GCA_036787845.1 Acidimicrobiales bacterium | reverse complement strand
CTGGGCACACCGAGCGCCGAAGTTGCCGCCATCGCACAGGCGAGATTCGTTGGCTGCACCCCCACTACCGCGTCCAGAGAACCTAGCGTCGCGCCCGCCACGATGAACGTCCAGCGATTCCCCTCGACGACGACGCGCACCACGGCCTCATCGTTCAAGGACCCCGCCGTGATCACACGTTTGCCCGCGGACCTCAGTGGCGCGGGCCACTTCGCCAATCGTTCGTCGTCGATGTTCACCACAACTACCGATGCTCGCTCGGTAATCTCGTGCTTCGCGGCTTCAACCGCGTCGAGCGTCTTCATCCGCTCGAGGTGCACTGGTCCAATCGCGGTAATGACCGCAATCTCGGGCGTGCACCACGACGTCAGATCGCGAATTTCGCCCGGGCCGTAGGTCCCCATTTCGGCGATGAAGACGCGTGTGCCGTCAGCCAAGTTCTCGTTGATTGCTCGAGAGAGTCCGGCCCGGTTGTTGAAGCTGCGCGGCGACGAAACGACGCCGGCGTCACTTCCTAAAAGTTCAGCGAGGTGATTCTTCGTGGAGGTCTTGCCGTAGGAGCCGGTGATCGCGACGATTCGCGGGCGAACCTTCTCGAGGCGCCGCAGCGCAAGTTGGGCGAATTTACGTGCCTTGCGCTCTTCCAGGGGTCGAAGTAATCGCGTCGAAAGATCAAGCACCGGCGGAACGGCCCACACCATGATCACGGCCCCGTCGAACGGCTGACGAGAGAAAGCGAAGAGAACTGTCACGACCAACGAAAGGCCAAAGGCCAGTGACGCCACCGTGCGTAAACGTCTCGTCCACTCGAGCGGACTCGTTCGTCCTCGAATCGAGAGACCAAAGGGGCACAGAAGTCCGTACGCCGTGCTCACGACGACGAGCAGAACCGCGGAACGCAAGATGACGGCGGCGAATAACGCAAGCACCAACGCGTGACTGAGCGTGAAGGGGCGACGAACTCTACGTCGCGACGGCGCTTTGGCACTGCCGAGGGGCGGTGAAGTCCAACGCCCTAGAAATCGCAGCAACGCGCTCGGGTCGTAGTGCTCTCGTTGCAACACGCGCAGCCACCTCGCCATCTGCGCGCCGTACGCCATCGCGAGCACGATGGACAGAAGCACGGCGCCGACGATTCTCACTGCTCGAGCATCCCTTCGACGGCGTTGACCAGCGCATTTGGTGCTTCAAGGGGCACGAGGTGGCCAACGTCGTCAAGCACGCGAAGGTTGTGGACGCTCGATAGCAAGGCTGTGGCGAGGCGCGCCTCCTCAACGGGCACGTCGTGGTCGTTCTCACCCCACACCATCGTGACGGGGACAATGAGGTTCGCGAGTTCAGCTTCGTAGCTTTCGTTGACACTTGCAACCAGCACCTCACGCATGACCCCGCTTACCGATCGGTAGTCCCTTGAGCCATACTTTTGGCGAGCGGCCTCGATTCGCCGATCGCTGACGAGGCCCTTGGCGTAGAGCGCTCGCACCAGGCGGTATCGCCACGGCGATGGACGCTTCGTCATTGCGCGCAGGAGTGGCGCGCCAGACAACACCAGACCGCGAACTAGTTCCGGGTGATTACTAGCCAGCACAGCGGCGACGGTTCCGCCAAAGGAGTGGCCAACGACGACCAGTGGTTCGACCGATATCTCGACGAGAGCGGGCAGTATCAGTTCGCTGTAGTGGCGCGCGCCACCAGCCACGACCGGCGGCGGTGAGGTACCAAAGCCAGGTAGATCCAGGGCGACCGACGCGACACCCTTCTCAGCGAGTGCACTCGCCGCTCGGGTAAAGTCCTCGCTCTTGCGCCCCCAGCCGTGCAGCCACACCACCTGGACGGATCCGGCGCCGTAACACTCTCCAAAGAGATTCGAATCATCGAAGCTTCGCAGCACGCCCTTCAGGTTAGTGAGAGCCAACACTCAGCCAATTCCACGTCACGGTCTACCGGTAGCGTCGTAGACACAATGAGCGACGAGACGACATTCTCCCATGAACTACTCGTGGGCCTCACGCCCGAGCAGCGTGACGCCGTGATGTCACCCGCTCGACGACATCTCGTTCGAGCGACGGCCGGTTCCGGCAAGACCCACGTCTTGACGTTACGAATCCAACGAAGAGTCGCTGACCAAGAGGTTGCGCCCGATCAGGTCCTCGCCATGACCTTCACCCGTAAAGCCGGCGACGAGTTGCGTCGACGCCTCTTTCGAGCGGGCGTACGCGACGTGCGGGCGGGAACCTTCCACCGTGCTGCGTTGAACTTGGTCACCCAGTACCGCGAGGACCACCATTTGCGTCCGCTTACGCTCGAGCCGAACCGCAGAAAGCTCGTCACCTCATTGGCGAAGCAACTTCGAGAGAGCGGTGACGTGAAACTCGAAGACTGGCAACTGCCCCGTCTCGAACAAGAGATCGGCTGGGCGCTCAGCCAGGGCTTCAACGGCACGCTCTACGCCAAGAACGCGCGCCGGCTACGGCGCGACGCGCCTCTCGCGCCAGGTCAGCTCGCCGAGGTACTCGATCGCTACGTCGGGCTCTGTCGAAGTCGCGGCGTGTTGGACTTCGACCTACTGCTCAGCGAAGCCATTGCGTTGTTGAAAGACGAGCCCAACGTGCTGGCGTCGTTTCGCTATCGCAATCGATCCCTCTACGTTGACGAAACCCAGGACATGAACCCGCTGCAGTTCATGATGTTGCGCCAGATGGCCGGTGACGACCCCGACCTTTTCTGCGTCGGTGACCCCAACCAGTCCATCTACGGCTTCAATGGCGCCACGCCGACCCTGATGCAGGACATCCTCGCCACCTGGCCCGACACCTTGGTACTCGACCTGACGCGAAACCATCGCTCGACCGCCAATATCATCGCCGTCGCTAACACCTTGCTCGAAGAAGGCGCACGCGGCATCGTGCCCGCCAAGGACGAGGGTGACGTGCCCTTACTTCGCGACTACAACACCGATGAAGAGGAGGCCGCGCACGTCGCGACGTGGCTCGCCGCGAAACATCAACCGGGAAGCCCGTGGTCATCGATGGCGGTCCTCGCGCGCACGAACATCCAACTCGAACTGGTCGCGAGTTACCTCGACGCCGCCGGCGTGCCGAGCGAACGACGTGGTCCCGAACATTCGCCGGCGTCGGATCTCACGGCACCCGAACTCTCATCACGCAGATTCGACGACGTTGAACGTGACGCCGTCGCGCTGTCCACGATCCACCGCGCGAAGGGCCTCGAGTTCCAACACGTGGCAGCGATCGGCTGGGCCGAGGGACAATTGCCGAACTACAACGCCACGACCCCCGCGCAACTCGCCGAAGAGCAACGTCTCGCTTACGTGGCGCTCAGTCGCGCTGAACACTCGCTTCTAATCACGTGGAGCAGGGGACGCAACGATCCTCGCTTCCCTGATCGCTCACCTTCACGGTTCCTTCGTCCCATTGAGAAGGTCGTCCATGAACTCGAGGCCCGCAACGCGCCGCTACGCGGTGACGCACGAAAGGCCCGTCTAGCAGCAATTCGCGCGTCACTGGCCCAAAGCATCGAGCACCTCGAGAGCGAACGCTCATCAACCGACCAACAGTTCGTGCAAGTAGAGTCCGCTACGGGCGAGCAACGACCCTCTCGAAGGAAGCCACGATCATGAACGGTGCGCACGCGCTCTTAGCGACATTGAAGGCGAACGACGTCAACGTTTGCTTTTCCAACCCGGGCACGTCGGAAATGCACTTTGTCGCCGCACTCGACGACGCGCCCGATATGCGCGGCGTGTTGTGCCTTTTCGAAGGCGTCGCGACGGGAGCCGCCGACGGCTACGCCCGCGTCAGCGGTACTCCCGCCGCCACGTTGTTGCACCTCGGGCCGGGACTCGCGAATGGTTGGGCCAATCTTCACAACGCCCGGCGCGCACGAGTTCCTCTCGTGAATATCGTGGGCGACCACGCCACGTACCACGCTCGTTACGACGCGCCGTTGCAGAGCGACATCGGCTCGCTCGCGAGCGGCCTCGAAGGTTGGTATCGGCGCACGACGAACAGCGACGATCTCGCCAATGACGCCGCAGCAGCCGTCGTCGCGGCCTACGGGCCGCCGGGAAGAATCGCGACCCTCGTCCTGCCGGCTGACGTGTCCTGGGGCGACGTGGCGAACGTCGAGTCCGCGTGGCCCCTCGCCACGCGCGCGCCACTGATCGCCATTGACGAAGGCGCCCTATCAACCTCCCTAAGCGCGCTGCGCTCGAAGAAGTCGACCATCTTTCTTGGCGGCAGTGCACTTTCCAGCAATCAGTTGGCCCTCGCTCAGCGAGTCGCGACGGCAACCTCGTCTCGACTCATCATGGAGACGTTCCCTTCAATCATGGACAGAGGCGCGGGCGTCGCGAGTCCCGAACGACTGATCTATCTCAGTGAGTTCGCCGTCGCCCAACTAAAAGAGTCCGAGGTGGTCATACTGATCGGCGCTCGAGAGCCCGTCGGTTTCTTCGCCTACCCCGGGGTAGCGAGTCGTCTCGTGCCCGACGATTGCGCGATCATTGACCTCGCGCCACCGGGAAGCGACACCTTGGCGGCACTCGAGACGCTCGTCGACGCGCTGGGCGCGGCGGCGCTGGCGGCAGAATCCGGTGACGTTCCCTCGGCACCGTCAGGCGATTTGACGACGCAGTCTTTCGCGGCGGCGGTGGGAGCGACGTTGCCCGAGGGCGTGATCGTCGCCGATGAGTCCAATACGAGTGGTGTGCACCTCTTTGGTGCCACGCGTTTCGCGCCGACGCATCAGTGGATGACGCTCACCGGCGGCGCCATTGGTTTTGGTCTGCCCGTCGCTCTCGGCGCCGCCATTGCCTCGAAGCGTCGAGTGCTCGCCCTCGAATCCGACGGATCGATGATGTATACATTGCAGGCGCTGTGGACAATGGCCCGCGAGGCGCTCGACGTCACCGTGGTGGCGCTGTCCAATCGCAGCTACGCCGTACTCAATATGGAACTGACTCGTGTGGGTGCGGTACGCGACGGCGCCGCTAGCGCGCGCATGCTCGAACTCGACGACCCGACGCTCGATCTCGCCGCCCTCGCGGGCGCCCAGGGTGTGCCGAGCGTGCGCGTCATGTCCGCCGATCAGCTCGTCGATGCGCTCAAGCGCTCCTACGCCACTCCCGGACCAATGTTCATTGAAGCCGTACTACCCAAGGGTCTGCACTAGAGCGTGAACTCGCCCACGACCGGCGCGTGGTCCGAGGGTTTCTCACCTTTTCTCGCCGCGCGATCGACGTAGCTCTTCGTCGCTTTTGCGACGAGTGCCTCGTCGACGAAGAGCAAGTCGATGCGAAGGCCCCATCCGCGATGGAACCCTCCGTTTCGATAGTCCCACCACGAGTACGACGGATCATCAGGATGTAGGCGTCGCGTTAGATCAACGAGGCCCGTGGCTTCGATCGCGCGCAGCGCGTCGCGCTCTGGTTCGCTCACGTGCGTGAGACCAACGAAGGCACTCGGGTCGTAGACGTCGAGATCACTGGGCGCGACGTTGAAGTCCCCGCCCGCGACCACGTGGATCGCGCGATCACGATGATCGAGCAGTGTCGCCAGCTTTTCGAGCCACCGCAACTTGTACTGATAGTGCGGATTGTCGAGCGCGCGACCATTGGGCACGTAACACGAGTAGAACTGCACACCTTGACAGAGCGCACCGATGACACGCGCCTCGGGATCGTCGTCACCGAAACCGTGCGTCACGTGTTCGAGCCCGACCTTGGAGATGATCGCGACCCCGTTCCACTGACCCTGGCCGTAGTGCGCCGCTTCGTAGCCGAGTGCGGAGAGTTCAAGAAAGGGAAACTTCGCGTCGGTCTGTTTTGTCTCTTGGATCAGCAACACGTCGGGACACTTGTCGACGAGCCACGCTTCGACCCGGGGCCAACGCGCGCTCAGCGAATTGACGTTCCAGGTCGCGACGATCACGACGCGTCAGCGAGGATGAAGAACAGTTCGGTCTCCACGGCGACTTTGCCCAACAGCGTCGCGCGGCCGACACCCTTACCGCCGCGCGATGAGAGTTGAGTCATTTCACATTCCAGTTCAACGGTGTCACCGGGTACCACTTGGCGACGAAAGCGTGCGTGCTCGACGCCGCCAAAAAGCGGCAAGCGACCGGCGTAACGCGGGTCGGCCAACACCGCGACGGCGCCGCACTGGGCGATCGCCTCGAGCAACAAGACGCCGGGCGTCGTTGGTCGGCCCGGAAAGTGACCGGGAAAGAACCATTCGTCGCCCCGCAACGTCCAGCGTCCACTCGCGCGAACGCCGGGGTCGATGCTGGTCAAGCTGTCGAGAAAGAGGAACGGCGGCCGGTGGGGCAACCAATCAAGTGGATCCAGTGAAAGATCACTCATAGCAACGCCAACTCAGCGATTCGTCGTTCGCTGTCGACGGTGACGAGACGAAATGTCCGCTGGTCGCCTCGCGTAAGGACGTCTCTCGCGCGGGCGGGCGCCGGCGTACCCAGCAGGGTCGTCGGGGCGTAACACTCAACCTGTTTGCCGCCCTTTAACTGCACTTTGATGACCGCGCCGTGCGAGGTGAAGGCCGTGACCTCGCCGGGCACGCGCGAACCCACGCGGTACGTCGATTTAAAGAGGGCGAAGTCGGTGTCGGGGTTGACGGGCTGGCGCCCGCGACGCAGCGCCACCGCGGGCGCCGGTGTCGCTTGCTCTAACTTCGCCACTTTCTTTGCAGTCTTCGTCGCCGCGACTTTCGCGGGCGTCTTCTTGGCGGGAGCTTTCTTCGCCGCGTCCGTCACTTTGGCGGACTTCTTCGTCAATTTTGCTGGCGCCCGTACGCCTACCTTCTCGACGACTTTCTCAGGCTTGGCCGCAGCCTTCTTCGCCGGCGCCGCCTTCTTCGGAGCCTTCACCGGCGTCAACGTCGTGCCGATGGTGGGTTTCGCGCCACTAGGTAGCGTGAGCGCCAACTTCTTGACACTTCGCGCTGCTTTGACGTTGCGCACGGGTATGCGTGGCGTGAAGACCCAGCCCACGCCGCGTACCGGTTTTCCGCCAATCAATCGTCCGACATCGAAGAGCCAGGGGTAGTCGTCCTGGAACTCTTGAAACGAGTCGTTACTCAACACGACGCCGTCAATACGGTCGGCGATCTTCAAGATGAACGCGTCGCCGCGTCCCACCGCGCCCGCGGGCGGCGTGAC
>DAIQOO010000028.1:0-4560 GCA_036787845.1 Acidimicrobiales bacterium | reverse complement strand
CGGGTAACGGCACTGACGTCATCGACGTGATCGTCCAGCACACTCTGGAACGATCCGTGCTCGAAGTCGCCAATCGGCGACCGAGTCTGCACCGCGCGAAGCATTGATTTTGGAGTGAAGACGATGAGCGGCGTAGAACGCTCGCGAGCGACTTGACTTCGTAGGAGATGGAAGTACTGCGCTGACGTCGTGGGTTGGGCGACGCGAATGTTGTTACGCGCGCTCAGTGTCAAGAACCGCTCGAGACGCCCGCTTGAGTGCTCGGGGCCCTGTCCCTCGTAGCCGTGGGGCAAGAGCATGACCAGCGACGCGCGCTGGCCCCACTTGTCCTCGGCGACTACCAAGAAGTTGTCGATGATGATCTCGGCCCCATTGACGAAGTCACCGAACTGCGCTTCCCAGGCCACCAACGTGTTCGACGCCTCGACCGAGTAGCCGTACTCAAAGCCCAACGCGGCGTACTCAGAAAGGAACGAATCGCGTACCGTGAAGAATCCTGGCCCGCCCATGCTCGCGAGCGGCACGTACTGTGCGCCATTGTCGTAGTCGATCAACGCCGCGTGTCGATGCGAAAACGTACCTCGACGTGTGTCTTGACCGGTCAGGCGTACGTTCGATCCATCCTTCAACAACGATCCAATCGCCAACGCCTCGCCAAAGGCCCAGTCGACGTCACCGCTCTCGAGTAACGCGAGTCGTTGCGTGAACTGACGCTCGAGCTTGGGGTGGATGGTGAAGCCTTCTGGTGGAGTAACGGTGCGCTTGGCGATCTCTAATAGCGTCGCGCGATCCACGCCGGTCTCGGGAGCTGGAAGGTCACTGGGCGCGTCGGGCGCGCGCACGCTCTTTAGTTCGGGTACCGGGACCGTGCGTACCTCATCGAGCACACTTTGGAGGCGGGCGTTGAACTCATTGAGGGCGCTCTCTGCTTCGTCGATGGTGATGTCGCCGCGACGAACCAGTGTCTCGGTGTAGATCTTGCGCACCGAACGCAATTGATCAATGATCTTGTACATTTGGGGTTGGGTGTAGCTCGGGTCGTCACCCTCGTTATGTCCAAAGCGTCGATAACACACAATGTCTAAGACCACGTCGCGCTGAAAGGTTTCGCGATACTCCAAAGCCAAGTGAGCTGCTCGTGCACACGCCTCGGGATCGTCGCCGTTCACGTGAAAGATCGGCGCCTGGATCATCTTGGCCACGTCAGTCGGGTAAAAACTCGAACGAGCCGATTCGGGCGCCGTCGTGAATCCAACCTGGTTGTTGATGACGATGTGCACCGCGCCGCCTACGTGATAGCCCGAGAGCTGCGAAAGGTTCAACGTCTCCGCGACGACGCCTTGGCCCGCGAACGCCGCGTCGCCGTGGATTAAGACGGCGAGGTAGGGGTGCTCGACGGACGAGGCGTCCTCATTCGCCGCGTCGTTGGGGCGGATCACGAGGTCTTGTTTGGCGCGCACGATTCCCTCAACCACCGGGCTCACCGCTTCGAGGTGCGACGGGTTCGACGCCATCGAGACGTCGATGGTCGCGCCACGGGGATTCTTGAAAACACCACGCGCTCCCTTGTGGTACTTCACGTCACCACTGCCCTGGACACTTTCGGGATCGAGGTTGCCTTCGAATTCGGAGAAAATGTCGCTGTAGGACTTACCAACGATGTTCGCGAGCACGTTGAGGCGACCTCGGTGAGCCATCCCAATGACGGCTTCTCTAATGCCGCGATCCGCCGCTCCGTCGAGAATCGTCTGCAGGGCCACGATGGTCGACTCAGCGCCCTCGAGCCCGAAGCGCTTTTGACCGACGTAACGAGAGTGCAGAAAACGCTCAAAGACTTCTGCTTCGTTTAAGGCGTTAAGGATCCGACGCTGCTCTTCCAAGCTCGTCGCGGCGTCGACGCCTTCGACGCGTTCTTGGATCCAACGCTTCTGTGCCGGATCCAAGATGTGGCCGTATTCGATGCCCGTAGTGCGACAGTACGCGTCGCGCAGTATCGCCAAGATCTTTTCTAAAGGCGCTTCGTGAAGTCCCGCGAGTCCGTCTACGACAAAGGAGCGCTGTAGGTCCCAAATGGTGAGGCCGTACGTCGCCAGGTCCAGTTCCGCGTGCAGGGGTGGAGGCTCGCTACTGAGTGGATCGAGGTGTGCGTTCAAGTGACCTCGAACTCGGTACATGTTGATCAGCGCCTGCACTCGAATCTGCTTCAAGATGCGCTCAGCCTCGCCGTCGATCACTGAAGGGTTGGAGTCCTTGGCCCAACGTGCCGGTTCGTAGGGAATTCCGAGCGAGGCGAAAATCGCGTCGTAGAAGTCGTGGCTTCCGGTTAGGCACTCCGCGACGTACTTCAAGAACAGACCCGACTCGGCGCCCTGGATGATGCGGTGGTCGTAGGTCGACGTGATGGTCATGATCTTGCCCACGCCAAGTTCTGCCAGTGCCCGAGGATCAGCCGCTTCGAATCCCGCGGGCCACGCCAGGGCCCCGACGCCAAATATCGCGCCTTGGCCGACCATCAGTCGCGGCACCGACTGCACGGTACCGAGCGTGCCGGGATTAGTGAGTGAGACCGTAGCGCCCACCAGGTCGTCCGCACCGAAGGTGGCACCGTGAACCTTGCGCACGAGGTCTTCGTAGGCCAGAAGGAAGGTACGAAAGTCCATCGTGTCGGCGTCGCGAACGACTGGGACTAGCAAGGTTCGCGAGCCGTCTTTCTTCTGCACGTCGACCGCTAGACCGAGACCCACGTGTTGGTAATGACGCACACCCGGCGTACCGCGTTCGTCAACCGCGTCAACGAAGGCGGCGTTCATCGAAGGAATCTCCTTCAGGCCCTGCACGACGGCGAAGGCGATGAGGTGCGTGAAGGAGACCTTCGCGCCGCTCGAACGCGAGAGCGACTCATTGAGTGCGACACGGTTTATCTCGAGGAGTCGAGCCGCGACGGTTCGAACACTGGTCGCCGTGGGTACCGTGAGGCTCGCTTCCATATTGGTGACGATTCGAGCGGCCGCTCCTCGAAGCGGTGTGGCGTCGGCGTCGATTGCGGGCGCACTCTTTACTGGCGTGGGCGTCGCGACGGTCGTCAACGTGGCGACCGTAGGCAGCGTCGAGCGCTGGTAGTCGGCGAAGAACTCACGCCAACTCTCAGCAACCGACGACGGGTCGGCTAAGAATCGGTCGTACATGTCATCGACTAGCCACGCGTTGGGCCCAAAAGAGCCCTTCGCTGGCCGTGATGACGTGAATTCAGGGGGCGTAGTCACCCCTCTAGCCTAGGCCCCGACGCGCAATATTTGATGTGGCAACGCGCGAGAGAACACCAGTAGGTTTTCTTCGTGACCTCCCCGAGCACGACGCCGCTTCGTCTCCACTTCACGTCAATCTCTCCGGTAAAGGGACTGGCGGTCGCCGAGCGACGCGTCGCGAGTCCCGAAGCGTCAATTATCTGCGTCCACGGCGCGCTCGATCGCGGTGGCTCGTTCTCCCGGCTCGCTCGACGGCTCGATACCTATGACGTTGTGGCGTACGACCGTCGCGGCTACCAGGGCTCGCGCGGGCTCGCGCCGCTCGGACTGGACCGTCACGTTGACGATCTCTGTGCGTTGGTGGCGCACGAGGCGAGCGAACGACCCGTCATCCTCTTTGGACACAGTTTTGGCGGTGTCGTGACCTTCGGCGCCGCGTTACGTGATCCCTCTCGGGTCCAGCTCGTCGTTAACTATGAGTCTCCCTACCCGTGGCTCCTTCGCCGTCAGAACACGCATCCACCGATCACCGAGGACACGAAGTACGAAGCGGAACGGTTCTTTCGACGCGTCATGTCCGACAAAGCGTGGGAACGGCTCGGCGAACGACAGCGCGAGTCACGTCGATTGGACGGACCCGCGCTGTTAGCTGACCTTTCGACCATCCGCGGCAACGTCGCGCCCTACAATCTCGCGACGTTGCACATACCCGCGACGTACGCCTACGGCGACGCCCCGGGCTACTACCGCGACCTCGGCGTCGAGATGAAAAAGGTGACTCCCATGATTTCGACCGCCGAGATCCACCACGCTGGTCACTCGGCGCATCTGAAGAACCCAGACCAACTAGCAGCATTAGTGCGTGAACGATGGGCGGTAGCGTGCGCGTCGGCGTAACGGGCGCGTCAGGTCTCATCGGACGCTCGTTGGTGGCGGCGTTGCACGAACGCGGCGACTCCATCGTGACGTTCGTGCGTCCGTCGACCAACGACACCACGGGACAGGTCGTTCGCTGGGATCCGGCGCGCGGCCTCATCGATGAGAACGATTTACAACGCGTGGGTGGCTTCGACGCGGTCGTGCATCTCGCCGGCGCCGGAATTGCCGATCGTCGGTGGACAACGACACGCAAAGAGGAGATCCTCTCCTCACGGGTCGCCTCAACGACGTTGCTCGTCGAGGCTCTCCAAGCACTAAAAGAAGGCGTCACGTGTCTCGCCAGTGGCTCGGCGATTGGATGGTACGGCTCACGAGGCGACGACGTCCTTGACGAGACGTCTCCTCGGGGCGAGGGGTTTCTCTCCAACGTGTGCCA
>DAIQOO010000027.1:14544-17901 GCA_036787845.1 Acidimicrobiales bacterium | reverse complement strand
GGCTGACTCGTCGACACTTTCGTAAGTGTGAAAGACGGTATCTCGTTGTCCGATGATCCATATTTTCAAGAAGAGAATGTCAGCAACCCGAGCGGGTTTCCGGGCCTCTATTATTCAAAGTACGTCAGTCTTGAAGTTCGACCATGAAGCGTCGAGCGATTGCGTTCATGGCGGCCACGGGGTTGATTTTCTGTTCAGCGCTCACCGTTAACTCGGCGGGCGCTGTCCGATCAGCGGTCCAGAACTCCCTTGATGCTAAGTCGATGTCGGTCGCACAAAGCCACGTAGTAGTCGCGTCGCTGCCAACGCCAAAGGCCGTACGGCCCTTGGTGGGCACTGCAGTGGCGGGAGAAGGCGTGTGGCATCCAGCGGGCCGACTCGTGGGGGGCCAATCCGCGGTCTACACCACGTCGGTGCGTCTGCCGGGCACTGGAAATGTTGAGGCCGGGATTGCTTGGATGGACACCAAACTTCTTCGAGTCAGGCTTTACTCCGGGAGCCTCAGTCCGGGTGGTCTGTTCTGGAAATACACGGCGCCAATATCACCGAGTGCATCGAGGACATTGGTCGCGGCGTTCAACGGTGGCTTTTTGATAAAGAACTCGAATGGCGGATACTTTAGTGAGGGCCATTTGGTGGCACCTCTGCGCGTGGGCGACGCGTCGCTCGTCATCTATCGCGACGGATCCGCGACCGTTGGTAAGTGGGGGCGCAACGTCGGTATGACATCAAACGTGGTCGCGGTTCGCCAGAACTTGACCATGCTTGTTGACAATGGCCGGCCGGTACCCCGACTCAATCCCGCGGACATCTCGACCTGGGGTAGTTCGCTCGGCGGGGTTGTAAACACGTGGCGCTCCGGGCTCGGCGTCACCGCGAACGGTGCTTTGGTGTACGTGGATGGGCAAATGAACATTGTTGACCTTGCCGTGATGCTGGTCCGTGCTGGCGCGATTCGAGCTATGACGCTTGACATGAATCCGAACTGGCCAGTCTTCGCAACGTTTTCGCCCCCACGCGCGAACGGGTTTGCGTCGCCGGCCAACGGAAGAGATTTACTTGCGACGATGGTTCAACCCCCTGGACGTTTTTTTGAAACTGCTTACAATCGCGATTTCGTGACGATGTCGGCGAGGTAGTTGAGATATCAGGAATGCCTAAAACGCCGCGTGCATTGACCTGGACCGGATCTGGGGTGTGACAAGTCGAAGGCTCCTTTTTTGCGACAAGTTTCGACAGTGTGGTGCGCTACTCGTTCTTCTAACGAGGGTGGCGTTTCTGATGCAAACAGCGCCCCGCTCACTTCTTCGTTGGTAAGGCGTTTTCACTACAGCAACCGCTGCGAAGCGAACATTGCCAGGGCCAACGCGATCTCACCTTTGCGAGCTCGGACTGTCGCACTTTTCGAGGGTCAAGGTTAAGAACGTCGCGGCAACGACTAGGTCTTTTTCTGGTCCCGGTAGTACTCGCGCCAGACCAGTCGATAGACCCGACTCTTACGGGGAATCGAGCGAATCCCCGGAATGAACGGGGCTAGCAAGAGTCCGAGCGAGGCCAGCATCATGAGTCCCCAGACGAGAACGTCAGCGTTGGGGCTGGTGTTAAAGGGTGGGATTTGGTACCAGAAGCTGTACAGCCACAACCACGCTTGGCCGGGGTAGTTGCCCGTTTCGTTCATCATGCCATATTGGTATCCAGCGAGGTGTTGGTGCTCCGCCAGGTTCGCCAAGTAGGTGCCGTCGGACAAGAACAGCAGTGGCAACGTGTAGTTGGTCGTGTAGAAACCGGCCTGGGTGATGAGTGCTTGATCCAACGCGCCGCTGCGGGCCATTTGCGTGAGGTCTTCAATCATCACTGGCACGGGTCCAGCGTTGGTGGTGTTGACGACGATCTGGTTGTTGACGAACTTCATCTGTGCGGCGGCCGTGGTGTAATTTGTCACCCAACCCGATCGCGTTGACCCCGTGGCGCTCTTCCACTGCGCGAGGTCAGCCATCAAAATCGGTTGACTCGGCTGTGATTTCAACGGGTCAATGACGAAGTCGTTGACGGTATTGACGCCAATGCGAACACCGACCCACTTGGCGAGCGTGAGGGGACCGAGTTGCTGGCCGGTGGAAGCCTTGTTATAGGGCGCGCCGTACTGTGCGGTCGTTGACGTACCGTTCAGTTCGTTCAAGGCCGTCGTCGCGAAGTCCACAGGGGCGGCGTTCGACCAGGTCTTGATGGTGATGGCGTGCTCGTCCGGCGAGCCAAAGACGACGGAGAACACCACGGTTAAGACGGCGACGACCAGGAGGGCGATGGAGCCTTCTTTGATGATGTCGTAGGGGCTATGACCACCTCGCCACGTCGGGGCGTCGACGTCGGGGCGAAACGCCTTTTTGGTCATCGACGGACCTCGGCGCCTACTTCAAAGGGTGGCACGACGCCCTTTACGCGAACGAGCAACACGTGGATCATCGTCAAGAGGACGGCGACGAGTGGCAAGAGCACGATGTGCCACATCAACATCTGACCCAAGTTCAAGACATTGAAGTAGGCGCCCGCGCCCGTCGCGTTGATCCCGTCCTTGGCCTGGGTCGTGATCCACTGCGAGTCGAAGTTCGACTGGCTGGCGTAGCCGGTGAAGGCGGCCGCGATCGACGTAAGGAACGTCACGACGCCGGTCATCCAGGTCATGGCGCGACCACCACGCCACGCCGCCATGAAGTACTTACCCCAGAGGTGCACCACCATGGCGAAGAAAAATATCTCGACGCTCCAAAGGTGCGTCGAGTTCACGAAGAGTCCCACCGACGAGGTGTGCCACCATTGCGGTCCGCGAATGGCGAGAACACAGCCTGTCGCGATGACGACAATCAAGGCGGCCATTGTCGTGACACCAAAGACGTAGATCCACGAGGACACGTAGGTCGGCTGGGTGTCGGGCAAGAGCTTCTCGGGCGGGAGTTTTCCCGCTACTCGTTTGCGCAGTCGCGTCGTCCATTGGCGATCTATTTCGGTGGTGCTCACGGACTCTCCTTGCGACCACGTCGGCCGGGAAACGGCAACAAAAGCGCGGCGACGAAGGTGACGATCATCAACACGATGACTATGAAGTTGGCGACACTTAATTCAATGAAGTGCCAATGCAGGTAGCGACCGAGGGTGTTGAGGGGTAACAATGCGGCCGACAAATTGAAAAGCGCCATAAAAATCCCCCCTCTAGTGACGATTATGAGAGTTTCGCAGTGCTGAGGCTGACCATACCAGGGACAAAGGTCCCAAATTGTGGTGAAGTTACGTCGGCGTCCTTGCGGTACCGGGTTCGCGGTCGTGCGCACTTTGTCGAAGATTGAATTGCGTGACACCAAT
>DAIQOO010000027.1:0-14444 GCA_036787845.1 Acidimicrobiales bacterium | reverse complement strand
TACCGGGTTCGCGGTCGTGCGCACTTTGTCGAAGATTGAATTGCGTGACACCAATTGTGAGTGATATCGCGCCCGCGACGTGTAATTCAACGAGCCAGACGGGTAAATGCGTGAGATACTGCGTCGCGCCGATGGCGCCTTGGACGAGTGAGATGAGAACTAATCGACGTACGCCGAACTTCAGTGGTGTGGGCGCCGTGCTCTTCCAAATGGCGAGCAGGAGTCCGGTCACGAGACCGATGAAGAGCACGGCGGCGAGCGAGTGAACCCACGCCGCTGACGAGAGCGCGAAAGGTAAGCGCCTCGCGACGAGTTGACCCTGGGACGAACCGGCGTGAGGGCCCGACCCACTGGTCGCGGTACCAGTAAGCACGAGGATGAAGAAGGGGATCCACAGCGCTCGAGCGAGGGCGCGAAAGTACGGATCGCGAACGTCGCTGCGCGCGCCAGGTCCGTAGACGTACTTCGAGTGGTGATAGAGGACCGCGCCAATGACGACCATCGTGAGACTTAACAGCATGTGTAGTGACACGAGGTACGGGTTGAGTTTTGAATACACGACGAACGCGCCGAGCACTGCGTCAGCCACGACGCCCGCGATCAACGCGCCGGACAACCAAATGAGGTCGCGCCGCCGCTGCTCGCGTAGTAGCGCCGCGACGAAGGTGACGCCTACGACCACCACCAAGGTGACGGTCACCAATCGGTTGCCGTACTCGATGAGGGGGTGGATGCTCCACGAGCCCGTGACGCGATTCTTAAAACAGGTGGGCCAGTCCGGACAGCCGAGCCCCGATCCGGTCAATCGAACGGCGGCCCCAGTAAGGACGATGACGATCATGGAAAGGAACGAGGCGAAGGCAAACCAGCGAAAGACGGGACCGGTCACGGGGCGTCGCGTCAGAGTTGGCATCTTCTCAGACTAGGGAATTGGGAGACTCCTAGAATGTCCCCCGTGACTGTTTCCACCACCGCGTCGTTCTCGACGACCGACGTCTTGAAGGGTTACGTCGCCCTCACCAAGCCGCGCATCATCGAACTGTTGCTGGTGACGACCGTGCCGACGATGGTGGTGGCGGCCAACGGGATTCCCGGCCTATGGCTCATCGTCGCGACGCTGACCGGTGGCACGCTCGCCGCGGGAGGCGCGAACGCGTTCAACATGGTGATCGACCGCGACATTGACGCCATCATGGAACGAACCAAGCGTCGGCCCCTAGTGACGGGCGTGATGTCCCCACGCTCCGCCGCGCTTTTCGCTTTTGTTCTCGAAATCGTGTCTTTTGCGGTCCTCGCTATTTGGGTCAACATGCTCTCGGCCTGGCTCGCCATGGCCGCGACGGCGTTCTACGTCATCGTCTATACGATCATCTTGAAGCGACGTAGCAAACAGAACATCGTGATAGGTGGCGCCGCGGGCGCGGTGCCGGTGCTGATTGGCTGGTCGGCCGTGACGAATTCATTGGGATGGACGCCGTGGCTGTTGTTCCTCGTCGTCTTTATCTGGACGCCGCCGCACTTCTGGGCGCTCGCCGTTCGATACCGTGATGACTACGAGGCCGCCCACGTGCCCATGATGCCAGTGGTGGTGTCGCTTCGTCGCACCACACTCCAGATTCTCATCTACTCCGTGCTCATGTGGGCGCTGACGTTGTTGATCGGATCGAGCGCGCACCTCGGGTGGGTGTACGCGGTGTCGGCCACCGTGCTCGGCGCAATGTTCACTTTCTACGCATATCGGCTCTATCGACACGCGTTGGTCGATAAGGCCGACGTCGCCGAGGCGATGCGACTGTTCCACTTCTCCATCACGTATCTTTCGGCACTCTTCATCTTGATGGCGGTCGACGTTCTTGTCCGAAACCACTAAGTCCCCGCGGGGACGTCCGTCGCCGATGATGTTCGTGTCGATCGGCATCGGCACTGCGATCGCTATTGCGCTCATCGTCGTGGTGTCGTTGCTGACGGGGGGCACGGTTGCGAACAACCAATTCTCAAACTCAGCGCTCATTGGTCAACACGTCAAGAGTTTCTCTCTCAGTGGTCTAAACGGGGGTACCCAAAAGTCACCCTGGTCCACAGGTCACGCCAGTGCGTTGATCTTCTTCGCGAGTTGGTGCGGGCCTTGTCAAAGCGAGATGCCCAAGGTCGCTGCGTACCTTCGAGCTCATGGCGCCAGTCCCGTCGTAGTTCTCGGTATCGACGCCAACGACAAACTTGGATCCGCGCAGTCGTTCGTCAAGAAAGACGGCGTTAGGTTCCCCGTGGCCTTTGACGCCAACAGCAGCGTCACTAGTGGGGTGTTTTCGTTTCTCGGGATACCTGAGACGGTGTTCGTCAACGCGAAGGGCGTCGTCACCAAGGTCTACTTTGGCGCGATTCCCGTCAAACAACTCACGCTCGGGCTAAAGAGTCTGCAGTCGTCTTAATCGAAACGGAACGTTCGAGCGGCGAGCAGTGGGGCCAGTACGGCCCAGACGCCGAGCGAAACCCAGTCCGCGACCGTGGGCGCTCTACCGTGACCGAGCACTCGGTGTAACGCTTCGGCCATCGCGCCGGAAGGGACAGCAATGACGATCTTTTGTAGTGCTGACGGCAGTGACGTAAGGGGCACGACGATGCCCGAGAGCAACAACAAGACGAGGTAGAGGCCATTCGTAGCGCCGAGGTTGACTTCCGCTCGTAGGCGCCCCGCGAGGGCGAGACCAATGCCCGCACAACCCGCTGAGCCCAGTAGTAGCGCAAGCACGACGTCGAGCGCGCCAACGAGTCCGCCGTCGGGACGCCACGTCAAGGTCAGGGCGACGAGTGAGAGGACCACTACTTGAATGGCTTCGGTGACGAGAACGCCGGTGATCTTGGCGCCGATGAGTCGACGTTGTCCAAGCGGGGTGACGTGAAGTCGACGAAGGACTCCCGACGAGCGCTCGAAACCCGTCGCGATCGACAGCGCCACGAGTGACGTCGAGAGTACGCACAGAGCCAAGATGCCCGGCGCGATGAAGTCAACTCGATGCGTGGCTGGTAACGACGTGACGTGGGTAAGAGAGAAAAATAGGAGAAGACCTACCGGGATGCCGATCGTGAGCAAGAGCGACTCGCCGCGGCGAATCGTCATGGCGACCTCGGCGCGGGTCTGCGCCCACCAGGCTCTCATGATCGTGCGTCGTTTCGCTCGTCGGAGATGAGCTCTAAGTAACGCTCTTCGAGTGACGCGCGCGTGCGTAGCGAGACCATCGAGAGTCCAACACGGGCGAGATAGTTCGTCAGAATTGCAATTCGTTCGGGTGAGGACGGGACCGCACAGCGAAAATGGTGGCCAGTTAAGGGCATCACCGGGCAGTGCAACAGCGCGGACAGCGCTTCGAGGTCAGTTGGTCCGGACGCCTCAACGATCATCTCCGGGGAACCCGCGAGTTCATCAAGTGTTCCTTGGACGAGTACGCGACCTTGGTGCATGATGACGAGTCGGTCCGCGAGACGTTCGGCTTCGATGAGTTCATGAGTGGTGATGAACAGAGCGCAACCGCGTTCGCGTTCGGCCCCGATGAGGTTGCGAATGACGGCGCGACCTTCGGGATCGACGGCCGTCGTGGGTTCGTCGAGCACGAGCGCACGCGGTCGCCCCAAGAGCGCGAGGGCCAGAAGCGTTCGCTGCTGTTCGCCACCACTCAGGCGTCGCCACGGTGTAGTGGCACAGCGTTCGAGGTCAAGAAGTTGTAGTAGTTCCTTTGGGTCGCGCGGCGCGTCGTAGTACGACGCGGTCAGGCGAAGGACGTCGCGCGGCGTCATTGGTGCCCACACGCCGCCTCGCTGCAGCAGTGCGCCGGTACGAACAACGACTTCGTGATGATCACGTAATGGATCGAGACCGTGGAGTCGAACCGTGCCGGCGTTCGGCGCGCGAAAACCGAGCAGGGTCTCGACGACCGTGGTCTTGCCGGCGCCGTTGGGACCGAGCAGCGCTACCACTTCGCCATAGTTGACGTTCAACGTGACGCCATCGACCGCGCGAACATCCCCGAAGGAGACCTCGAGCTGGTTGACGTCAACGGCGTAACTCATGCGTTACGAACCTAGACGTTTCCCTGAACCCTCCGAGGGTGTCTAGGTAGGCTTGACGCATGATTGATCTCGCTCAGCTACGACGTGAACCCGACACCATTAAGGCAGCTTTGCTTCGTCGTGGTGTCACGTCGGACACGATGAACGAGATCTTGAGCTTGGACGTCGAACACCGGCGGTTGCTCCAAGGGGTCGAAGCGTTACGCGCTGAAGTCAAGGAGCTCTCTCGTCAGGTCGCGGGGGCCCGTCGTGACGCGGACGTGACCAGGGCCGACACGCTGCGCGAGAGAAGTCGGGCGATTGGTGACGAAGAGCGTGTTGCCAGTGAGGAGACCGAGCAGGTGGCGACAACGCTGCGCGAGATGTTGCTCATGATCCCCAACATTCCCGACGACAAAGTGCCCGACGGCGTTGACGAGAACGACAACGTCGAATTACGCCGGTGGTGGGTCGACATGGATAAGGGCGCCCCCTTTCCTTCTTTCGCCGAATACCAACGCGTGCCGCACTGGGAGATTGGTAGCGAACTTGGGATCTTGGACATGGAGTCTGGCGCGAAGATCGCCGGATCGATGTTTCCGCTCTTTCGTGGCGCTGGGTCCAGACTGTTGCGAGCGCTGGGGTACTTTGCCCTCGATCGCCACGCGGGTGACTACGAAGAGATTCGCCCACCCAGTTTTGCCCTTACCGAGACGATGATGGCGACTGGCCATTTGCCGAAATCCGCCGACGAGATGTACGCGATCGAGCGCGACGACCTCTGGGCGATTCCTACGAGTGAAGTTCCGTTGACCTCGCTTCACCGCGGCGAAATACTCGACGAAGCGGCGTTACCGATTCGTCTCACCGCGCAAACGGCGTGCTTTCGGCGAGAAGCGGGCGCGGCCGGACGAGACACCCGAGGTCTACTTCGTGTGCACGAGTTCGACAAAGTCGAACTCTTCGCCTATTGCACGCCCGCGCAGGCCGACGAGGCTCACGCCGACATCTTGCGACGAGCCGAAGAGTTGTTGCAAGCGCTCGGCCTGACCTATCGACTCGTAATTCTCTGTACTGGTGACCTGGGTACCGCGTCGGCGTACACGATCGATCTCGAAGTCTTCAGCCCCGGCGTTGATCGATGGCTCGAGGTCTCGTCCGTCAGTTGGTTCCGTGACTTTCAAGCCCGGCGAGCCAACGTTCGCTATCGAACCAGTGAGGGCACCACAGCACTGGTGCACACGGTGAATGGATCCGCGTTGGCCTGGGCGCGCATGTGGGCCGCGCTCGTCGAGACGTACCGTCAGGCTGACGGGTCAGTGGTGCTGCCCGATGTTCTCGCGCCGTACCTCGGCGGCGAGACAACGATACGAGCTAGGGCTTCGTAACCTCGTAGCGATAGCCAACACCGCGCACGGTCGTGATGTGCGTGGGATTCTTCGGCTCGTCTTCAATGAGCGTACGAAGGCGTTTGATGTGCACGTCAAGGGTTTTGGTGTCGCCGACGTAGTCGCTGCCCCACACTCGATCAATGAGAACTTCTCGCGTAAGTACGCGGCCGGGATTCTCCAGCAAGAGTCGAAGAAGCGCGAACTCCTTCTTGCGGAGCTTGATCTCGTCGTCGTTGACGAAACAGCGTCGCGCGTCAATATCCATTCGAATATTGCCGAGCGTGATCTCTTCGTCGGCCTCGATCTGGTCGTGGTCGTGGCCTTGGCGTCGACGCAGGACGGCGCGAATGCGTGCCACGAGCTCTCGAAGTCGATAGGGCTTGGTGACGTAGTCGTCCGCTCCGATTTCGAGCATCAAGACCATATCGACCTCTTCGCCCTTGGCGCTCACGATGATGATGGGCACGTCGCTCGTCGCACGGATTGAACGACAGACGTCGAGACCGGACATTTTGGGCAACATCAGATCAAGCAACACAATGTCGAATTGCGACTTTGAGAAGAGATCCATGGCCTGAAGGCCATCGCGCGCGATCGCGGGGTCGAAGCCTTCGCGAGCGAGACCAATTGAAAGGGCGTCGATGAACGACTCTTCGTCCTCCACAACGAGGACGCGCACTCGCTCTTCACTTACTTGTTTTTTCTTCACTGTTGATTCATCGGTAGTTCAAGCGTGAAGGTCGAACCATCACCCTCACGGGAGTCGACAAGGACCGTACCGCCGTGATTTTGTGCCACGTGGCGAACGATACTGAGCCCAAGTCCCGTGCCACCGGTCTCGCGTGCCCGACCGGGATCCACGCGATAGAAGCGTTCGAAGATTCGCTCGAGGTCCTTCGCCGGGATGCCGACTCCCTGGTCGCGGATGGCCACGTGCACGCAAGGACCAACACTCTCGCCGTCCGCGTTGGTCGTCGCCTCGACGCGTTCGATAGTGATTTCGACGCCGCCCCCGCGAGGCGAGTACACCACGGCGTTCTCTAAGAGGGCGTGCAACGCTGACGTGAGCTGGCGTCGATCGCCAAAGACCACCAGGTTGGCTTCGGGCTCGTCAAAGTCAATCTTGACGTCGTGCTGCTCCGCGGACGTTCGGATTCGCTCTATGGAGTCGGCCACGATGAGTGACACGGCGATTGGTTCGCGCGAGGGCGAGCCCTGTCCTTCGATGCGAGAGAGATCGAGTAGGTCCTCAATGATCCGATTGACGCGAAAGGCCTCATTGTTGATTCGTTCGGCCAGTCGTTGGGCCACCGAAGGGTCCCGTTCAAACTGCAAGGTCTCCGCGAGTAGACCGAGCGCGCCCATTGGGGTCTTGAGTTCGTGGCTGACGTTCGCGATGAAATCGCGCCGGATGTCTTCCAATCGACGACGCTCCGAGACGTCTTCAATGACCGCCAGCACGCCGAGCGACCGGCGACCGTCGTCAATGACGGTCGCGCGAATAGTGAGCGTGCGACGAGGTGGACCGTAGATGTCGATGGTGCGCTCAGCCACGCCACTCGACCAGCCTTCGGCGAGGACGTCGGTGACCGCCTGGGCGGCGATGGCGTCGCCGTAACGGCTGGCCATGAGATTCTCGGCTTGGGTGTTACGAAAAATGACGCCACCGGCCTCGTCGCACAGCACGAGACCAAGGGGAAGGGTGTCCAGCGATCGGCGAAGACGAATCGACTCCGCGCTGGACTCACTTACCGCGCTGTGGGCTGCGCCGGTGACCTCTTCGAGGTAACTCAATGCATTCTCGACTTTGCCGTTGTCGTTGCGCGGTTCAGCGGCCAATCGTGAGGCGAGAGCGTTCAGACGTTGGGCAATGGCGCGGTGACCGCGTTGTCGAAAGAACAAGATGCCCAGAACGACGCCCACGATCAGTACGCCAGCAGCAGCGCCGTAGATGGCGGCCGGCGGCCATAACGAAATCACATTTTTGGTTGCGGCAACGAGCACGTCTCCAGTCTCGCAGACGAGGTCACGTCGGTGGCGACGGCGACCGTTGGGCACTCCCTCTACGAAAGTGAGATCACGATGTTGTACGCCGGAGTCACCTTGAATCCCTCGACAACCGCTCTCCCGGGCGGCGCCGCGTTGCAGCAACTAGCGAACGGGATCGCCTCGTGGGCGCTCATCGGGTCGTTGGTGGCGCTGTTGTTGGGCGCCGCGTTGTGGGCTGTTGGAAGCCATACGCAAAATATGCATCAATCCGCACAAGGTCGTCGTGCGGTATTGGCGTCACTCGTTGCCGCCGTCCTCATTGGGGCCGCGCCACATCTCATTAATTTCTTCTTCAATACGGGACTCAGTGTTCACTGATGGGTGGCCTGTTGTGCGTTTTCTCACCAACCACGTGCGCGACGTCGCTCGCGAAGTCCACCCTCAACGACGTCTTCAATGCTCTTACGAGTTGGATCGTGAGCAGTGTCCAATGGTTATTGGACGCCGCGGGTCACGTACTCAACTCGGCGAGCGAGCCTTCGACGGTGCTCGCCGGAGCGAATAGCGAATTCACCTCTCTCTTGGTGTTGGCGCCGGTGCTTATGATGATCGGGCTGCTGGTCTCGACGCTTCAAGCACTTCGACACGGCGACGCGTCGTCGCTGTGGCGTGTCTATCTCGGCGTGGCCCCCGCCTGCGTCGCGGGCATCGCGTTGGCGCGACCCATGGCGCTGCTCACGCTGCGAGCAGTTGATCAGATGTCGTCGAGTTCTGCGATCTCGGTGTCGCAACACGAAGCGACCCTCGCGCACGACCTTCTCAATCTGGCGCCGTCGACGCCTGGTTTTGGGCTCTTCTTGTTAGCCGTTGCCGTCGTGATTGGCACGTGGCTTTTGTGGTGCGAGCTGATTGTTCGCACCGTGGTGCTCACGTTGTTGCTAGTTTTGGCGCCGATTGTGGTGTCACTGTCGACGTTTCCTTCGATGCGGCGTCTTAGTTGGCGACTCGTCGAGACGTTCGTGGCCGTCACGGTGAGCAAATTCATCATCGTGGTCACGTTGGTACTCGGATTCAATGAACTGCTGGGATCCTCCGCTACCGGCGTCATCACCGGTGCCGTGACATTGATGTTGGCGACGGGCGCACCCTTCGTGATCCTTAGGGTGATCCCCTTCGTTGAACAGTCCGCACTTCACAATCTTGAAGGTTTGAGGGCGCGCGCGACGCGCGCGGCGGCCCACGTGTCGTCCTCGCCTGCGGCCAATGTCGTCAGGTCGTTAGCGCCGGAGGTACCCATGCCCTCGCCGCCTGTGCGCCACGAGGATCTGGGTCTTGAGACCTGGCCCGGAGACGGCGAGACGTCGATGCCGCCCTCTGACGCGGAAGCGCCGCCACCGCCGCTTGGTACGCCTCGATTGCGCGGCGGTCACGTGGCGTACCGCAGTGATGAAGGGGGACCAGTCGTCGGGTGGCACTTTGATGAGTGATCACGTGGGACTCGGCGAGGCCGACGCGAACGCTCGCTGGATTGGCATTCGTCGCCACCAAGCGGCGCTCGTCATCGTAGGTATTGGTCTCGTCGGTAGTTGGGTAATGAGTGCGCGTGCACCCCTTCTCGAGATCGCGGCCGGCGTCGCGCTGTTGATCGCGGCGGCGCCAGCATTCGACTCTTTGACAATGGGCGAAGTTGCCGTCGTTTTCGTTCGTTACTGCGCGCGCTCAAGATGGTTCATAGTTAGCGCCCTCGAGTTTGGCGGCGACGTGCAGCTGTGGGCGAGCGACGATGTCGCTTTTCGGGGCTACGAACTCTTACATCGAGGTCGTCTCGATCTGTCAGGTCGTGACGTCACGAACGCCGAGGCGCTTGCGGCACTGGCCGACGCCGCAAGTGCTTCGAAATCCGGCCAGCACTTCTGCGAACACGTGATCCGCGACGGCGACGTTGCGACCACGCTGCTGAGTTTGCCAGTGGACGTGCCCGCGCCCGATGGATGGGTTCGTAACAACGAACTTGCGCGTCGCGTCATTGGACTTGGTGACGATAGTGAGTCGGTACGTCTCCTAGAGCGCTTTAGCTATCTGCGTTCGAGAGAGCAACTCACCCGCGTGTATCGAGTACGCGACTTCAGTTCCGTGCCGTCAACTCGAGGACTCTTAGAACAAGTGCTGCGATCCGCGGAGCCGCTCGACGTCGCGCTTCACGTTGACGTCGTGGGTAGCGCCAAAGCGCATCGGGTGGCACAAAGAGCCGTGCATCGAGTTGGCAGCGACGACGCGACGTCGCGCGCGGCTGGTTTTCGCAGAACGGCACGGTCGCTTCGAAACTACGAGCGGCTCGCCCAGCGTGAGGCGCTGGTGGCGAGTGGACGCTCACTACTACGAATCGCCGTGTTTGTAGTAATTCGAGCCACGACGCTTGATGACCTTCAACGGCGCAGTGATGTGGTATGGCGTCACGCCCACGACGCGGGTGTTCGCCTCGAACGTGGATGGGGACTGCAGGCACAGTGGTACCGCGCGCAACTCCCAGGCGGCGTGGGTTGGTGAGGCGTGCGTGGACGCACTGGGCGACGTCGCCCGACCTGTTGAGTCTGCGCGCCCCGGCTCACGACGCGGGCACCGGTCTTTCGGGCTCGAGCCTGGGCACGACGCAGTACGGCTCGTCGTTCGTGCTCGACGTCTTTGACGCTTACGCCGCGCAACTGGTGTCGAATCCAAATGTCATCGTCGCCGGTTCCATTGGCGCGGGCAAGAGCACCATTGTCAAGATGCAGCTCGAGCGTGCCCTTCGTCGCGGACGGCGAGTTGTGGTGATTGACCCAAAGGGCGAGTACGCCGATTTGGCCGCACTGCACGGCGCGCGGCCCGTTGCACTTGGTCGCGACGGATGGTGCAGTCCGTTCTCTTCTGACGAGCGCGAAGGTCGTCAATTGCTGCGGGCGTTGTTTTCCAGCGCCCAAGGGTCACCGCTCAGTAGCGATCAACACTTCGCCCTTGATGAAACGTGCCAGCGATTAGCGACACCCAGACCAACACGATTGCTGTGGGCGCTGTACCAACTGCTGGCGTCACACCTCGAGTCATCGACGCCAAGCGCGCCTCGCTCACTCGCGCTGATCCTGTACCGGTTCATCTACGGTGACCTGGCCGGTCTCTTTGACGGCGAGAATGATCCGCTGACGTTCTCTGGGAATCTCGTCATCTTAGATCTCTCTGCACAGTGGTCGTCGAACTCCTTATCCGTGGCCGCACTCAGTGCGGTCGCCGCCGCCCAGCAAGTTGTCGGACAACAAGGAGAACTTGGTTATCTCGTGCTCGACGAGGCGTGGGCTTTGCTGAGTGACCCCCACGCGCTTCGCTGGCTGCAGGGTTCGTGGAAGCTCGCGCGCGCCAGAGGACTTTCGCACGTGTTGGTACTGCATCGCTGGAGTGACGTGGCGGCCGCGGGTGATGCGGGTAGCGCGCAGCGCGAGCGAGCGCGAGGTCTACTTCGAGAGTGCGAAACCGCCTGGCTCTTTCGTCAACCTCCCGACGAAGCACACGAGATGGCGCTCGCACTCGGGCTCCTCGCGCGCGAAGAGAGCTACCTGCGTGCGTTACCCAAAGGTGTTGCTCTAGTGCGATACGGCGCACACCGCTCGATCGTGCGCGTACGCCCCGACGACAACGATCTGCGCTTCATCGACACCGACGCCGCGATGCGAACCTCGTAGTGAACGATCGACCACAATTAGGGCGTCGGCTCGTACGGGGCGTGTCAATGGGACCGATCGTGACGCTCGATCCGCGCAGCTCACTCCTCATTGTGGGCCCCACGCAGGCGGGCAAGACGTCGTCGCTCGTCATACCGGCGTTGTTGCGCTGGAGCGACGCGCTCGTCGTCACGAGCGTGAAGGACGACGTCGTACGCATGACGATCGAGTGGCGTCGCGCGCTAGGCGAGGTTCAGGTTCTCGAGCCTGGACTTGACGGAGGATTGACGTGGGATCCCTTAGAGGGCGTGTCAACGCTTCGTCACGCCACGCGTGTGGCCCGAGATCTGACTCTTGGATCCTCCGATCGAGGTGACTCGGAATTCTGGAACGCGCTGGCCGCCAAGCTTGTCGCTGGCTTGATGGTGATAGCCAAAGAGCGCGGTCAGAGCATCTTCGACGTGGCGAGGGTCGTCGAGCACAACACCATTGAGGCTTGGCTCGGCGATGACTCGTCGCTCGCGGGTAATGCGGTGAGAAGTTTTCTCGCTCATGACGCCAAGACCCTCGATGGTGTCGTGACGACGGCCGAGACGATGTTGATGCCCTGGCGATTTCCTCAACCCCTGGCTAAGGTTCGCGACGTCGTGTCGGGAGCGAACACGCTCTATCTCTGCAGCTCTCGAGGAGAACAGCGCCACTACGAACCGCTCTTTCGAGGAGCCCTTCGCATGGTGCTTGAAGAGCAGCAACGCCAGGTGGAGCGTGGAACGCAACGCCGAGTGTTGATGGTGCTTGATGAGGCGGCGAGTGTGGCGTCACTCGACGAACTCGATCAACTCGCCGCGACGGTGAGCGGTCTTGACGTCACCCTCGTCACCGTGATTCAAGACTTTGCCCAACTCGTTGGTCGCTGGGGAAGTCGTGCCGCCACCATTGTTAACAATCACACCACGCGTGTAGTTCTCGCGGGCCTCGCGGATCCGACGGTGGGAACGTACTTGCCAGAGCTGGTCGACCCTCAGGCGTCAGCGAGCTCCTCCTTGCGCTTGCGCCCAAAGGGTACGGCGCTGGTAGTCAGTGGTGGACGGCGTGTCTTTGGCGTGCGGCTTCGCCCGTGGTGGCGCGTTCACCGTCTCGCCCAACGGGGGACCCAACTTCGTTAACTACGATTTGCCAATGGCATATCAATCGCTCTTGTTGCAAGAACAGATTTTCGCGATTGATATTGGAGCGACGAATATCAAGTTCTCCCACGTCAATGAACAGGGCGAGCTACTGCGCGCGGTGCGTCGGCGCCCCACGCCCTATCCCTGCTCTCCCCCGCGCCTCGTGGAGTTCCTCGAAGAACGTATCGCCAAAAGTGGAGCTCGTCGTGTGGGCGTGGGCTTTCCTGGCGAGTTTCGCGACGGCCACGTCATACGCCCCGGCAATCTTTCGCGTCCCGGCGGCGTGACGACCGAAGTCGATCCAGGGTTGGACACGCAGTGGCGAGGATTCGCGCTCGAAGACGCGTTGAGCACCGCGTCGGGTCGAGAAGTGCGCGTCGTCAACGACGCCACAATGGCGGCGCTGGGCTGTATCGAGGGTCACGGTATAGAACTCGTGTTGACCTTGGGCACCGGACTCGGTTTGGCCCTCTCGCTCGACGGACAACTTCAGAAGGTTCGTGACGTTGGCGCAGAGCTATTTCGTGACGGCAAGACCTACGACCAGACGGTGGGTGAACGGGCGCGCGCCGTCGACGAAGAGCATTGGAACGCGACGGTCGCAGAGGTAGTCGACCGATTCGCCAAAGAGTTCTCCGCGACGACGGTGCACTTCGCTGGGGGCAACGCTCGTCGTATCGTGGCGGCGGAGTTTGATTACCTGCCGTATCGAATCGTGATCCACGGGAATGAAGCGCCAATGCGCGGCGCGGCGAGACTCTTCGCCGACTAGCTCTCGGCGAGATCGACGGCACTTACGGCGAGCACGCCCGCAACCACGCGACAGGCCCGATCGTCGATGGCAAAGTCCGGACTGTGGTGCATACCACTGGACCCATCCTCGAGCGCACCGCCAATAAGTAGGTAACAGCCCGGCACGCGGTTTAAGAACTCCGACACGTCGTCACTCGGCGTTACCGGTGGCAACGTGAGGACCTGCTCGGTGCCGACCACTTTGGCGGCACTCTCCATGACGCGCGACGTGACGAGAGGAGCGTTGTTCACGGCCGGCGTGCCCTCGTCAAGTTGAAGTTGACACTGCACGGCGAACCTTGACTCGACGTCGCGAAGAAGATCGCTTAGGCGCGCGAGTGCTTGGACCTGTTGGTCAGGCGTGAACGTGCGCAGGGTTCCTCGAAGGAACGCGTGACGAGGAACGACGTTGTTCGCGGTGCCCGCGCTGAGCACACCCGCTGAGCACGCACAGTTGGTTCCTTCAAAGGAGAGACCTTCGACCACCTCGCCGAGGCGAGGCGCGAGGTGGCTGATCGCGAGCACGACGTTTCCCTCTGTCGTGGACATTGCGCCGTGACCTCCTCGGCCTCTGACGTGAACGCTGAGGGTTCGCACTTCGCTCATCAAGATGCCCGGGCGCGTCACGACGAGGCCGACGGGCGCCAGTGAGGTCACGTGGGCGCCAATGACGAAGTCAACGGGATTGTCCTCCAACACTCCACCCTCGATCATCGCTTTAGCGCCACCGACGACCTCTTCGGCTGGTTGGAATAGCAGTGTGAACTCGCCAGCTAACTCGTCGCGTCGGCGTGACAGCAGGTCCGCGACACCTAAGAGGCTCGCCGTGTGCACGTCATGACCACAGGCGTGCATTACGCCGTCGTTGCGCGAAGCGAACGAAAGTGACACTTCTTCGAGTACGGGCAACGCGTCGATATCGGCGCGAACCATGACGCTGCGTCCAGGTCGTGCGCCAACTAATCGCGCGACGGCGCCGGTCTCGGTGGGACATGGTCGCAGTTCCCAGCCGAGTGACGTCAGTCGTTCTCGAATCACCTTCGTGGTGCGGTGCTCTTGAAACGAGAGTTCTGGATGCGCGTGCAGGTCGTGGCGAAGCTCGACCATTGGGTCGTTGACGTGGTCGAGGAGATCTGGCAAATTGTCGCTAAACGTTCGAGTCATAGTGGCATGGTAGTGAGTTCGACTCGGCTTTAATGAAGGACGGTCGGCTAGGATGGTGAGCCAGTATCAACGCGGCTGTAGCTCAGCGGATTAGAGCATCGGTCTACGGAACCGAGGGTCGGGGGTTCGAATCCCTCCAGCCGCACTGTGTGATGAGTCGGGACATTGTTCATAGATGAGTCGCGACATCGGTCATATTCTTG
>DAIQOO010000124.1:0-4980 GCA_036787845.1 Acidimicrobiales bacterium | reverse complement strand
GCAAATCCTTCAACCATCGCGGTGTAGTTGCCGGTCGCAAAGGGTGTCGGGAACGCCATCGTCAAGGCGTAGGTGCCATCGGGCTGCACCATCGCCGTGCCGAGCAACGTCTGCGGTGAGTAGATATAAACGTCAACGGTCGTCCCTGGGATAAAGCCCGTGCCGGAGAACGACGCGGTCCTCCCAGCCACCATGGCGACAGTCTTCGCATTTCCCGAACCCACGGTCGACGCTGTTTGGATCGTCACCGTGCTACTCCCACTCGTCAACGTGACGCTCTTGGCCGTCGTTGACACCGACGGAATCGACGTCGTACCGTCAGACCGTTGGATCTGAGCGACGCCTGGGTTCAGTTGGCTGCCGCCAGAGATTTCGGTGCCGACACTTGTGGGCGTCGCGACCGCCGACGGGATTGACGTGATAACTGAGGTGGGGCCACTGGAGATCAGGGTCACGGTGAAGGTGTAACTAACGCCGTCGAGCAGTCCGGTGACGAGGCACCAGTTGGCGCTTGAGGTTGAGCACGTGGCTCCCCCTGGCGACGCTTCGACGACCGCGATAACTGCTGAGAAACGAGAGACGTTCTTAGGCGTCGACCACGATACGACTGCCTGACGATCGCCGACCGTCGCAGAGATCTGGGCTGGCGCCGCGACGACGAGGGGCCCGATCGCAATACTCTGAGTCGACGACACGCCAGCAAACTTTGAAGTTCCCGGAGCGAAGGCGATAATCGTGCAGGTCCCAACGGCGCCGAACGTCACCGTCGTGCCGCTCAGCGTGCATCCAGTCGACGTCGTACCCAGCGAAAGACTCACCGGTCCACCCGGTGCGGTGGCGCTCACGGTGTAGGTATCGCCAACCTCGGGATTCGTCGGTACTGACGACGCGAAGTTGATCGATTGCGCCGCCCCGGGACTCCCCGTCCCATTCACGGTGACACCGACCGAGAACGAGGTGAGTGACTGTGCGGTCACGAATCCTTGCACTACTGCGGTGTGATTACCCGTTGCCAGGGTTACCGGCACAGGCAGGTTCGCGGAGTAGGTGCCATCGGCCTTAACGATTGCGGTTCCCAGCAACGTTCCTACTGAGAAGATGTAGATGTTAACGGTCGTTCCAGGAACGAAGCCCGAACCAGAGAACGCGACAGTACTGCCGGTAGACATCGAGACGGTCGACGTGTTTCCCGAACCCACGGTCGATCCTGTTTGGATCGACACCGAACTAGTTCCTGTCGTCACGGAAACGCTGTCCGTCGTCGTCGTTACGGTTGCCGTCGTCGTTGTTCCATCGGACTGGGTGATCTGGGCGGCACCCGGGGTCAACTCAGTGTTGCCGGTCGTCCCCGAAGTACTGGGAGCGCTCGACGGCGTAGCAACCGCGGACGGTGCGGACGTGGTGACGGAGACGGGTCCACTTGAAGTGACCGTGACGGTAAAGGTGTAGTTGACGCCATCGACCAGACCAGTGATCAAACACCCATTAGCGCTTGTGGTCGAACACGTCGCTCCGCCGGGCGACGCCGTCACTAGGTACGTGACACCAGCAAAGCTGGACGCGTTCAGCGGTGCCGACCACGACACCCCCGCTTGACTATCTCCCGTTACTACGTTGACCCCACTTGGTGCACTGACGATGAGGGCACCTACCACAACAATCTGTTGATTATTAGTACCCGATCGGTACAACGAGGTCGCCGGTGCACCTGCGTCGATGATGCACGTACCTACCGAGAGGAACGAAACAACGTTGCCGCCCGTCAGACTACATACTGACGTTGACGCTGGGTCAAGCGAGAACGCGACGGACCCGCCACTGGACGCGGAGGCACCAACGGTATAGGAAGCTCCGACGACGCCATTAGCCGGCGGACTCGTTGAGAAGTTAATTGGATTCGAGATAAGTATGTTGCCGCCTGAGCCACTCACCGTGATCGTCAGCGCCGTCGAGGTAGCTGCATAATTGCCCTGTGCGGTGATTGAAGCCGTCACTATGCACGTGCCGGCAGTCGAGAACGTCACGACGCCCGACGTCATTGAGCAGCCAGAAGCTGAATAAGAAATCGTGCCGGTGCTCGACGCAATGGCCGATGGCGTGTAGATGTCACCCACGGTCGCTGTACTCACGCCATTTGTAATGTGGAGACTCGGATCCGCACCAATCACTGTCAGCGTTAACGTCGCTGTTCCACTCAAGTAGCCAACGACTGAAGGCGCGGAGGCGGTGATCACGCACGTGCCAACGCTCGAGAACGATACGACACCCGACGTCACCGAACAGCCCGTTGACCCCGCGTTCGTTACGGCGTAGCTAATGGGTGCCGGACCATTGTGCGTGGTACTAATCGTGTACGTATTTCCAAACCGAATTGAGTCGGTAGCCGTGTTGCCGCTCGTACCATGAGTGACAAAGTTAAGACCAGGATCAACTGGGCCAGCGACGAAGGTCACGCTTGTGGTGTGAGAAAGGGACGTCACATTTATCGTGGCGGATATCGTCGCTGTTCCAACTAAGTTCGACGAAATCGTCGCGCTGTAAGTCCCGTTGCCGTTGTCAGTGACGGAACTAACGTTTCCAAGAATTGAAGTAATAGTGACTGTGCCGCCGCTCGCGTTTAGGTTGTTGCCGTTCGCGTCTTTGAGCTGTACCGTGATTGTTGCGGTGGAAGTTCCGTTGGCCGTTTCAGAACCCGAGTTCGTTGAGACTGTTGAGGTTGTCGTACTCGCCGTACCGGCCTGGAAGACGACACCGACGGGGTTGGCGAGGCTTCCAATATTAATGCCGGCCGATACAACATAAATGCTGGCCGATACCGTGGCCGTCCCCGATGAGGTCGACGTGAGAGTGGCGCTGTAGGTCCCATTACCATTATCGGAAACCGGCCCGACCGATCCGAGATTTGAAGCAATAACTACGGTGTCGCCGCCATTCAAAATATTTACGCCATTGACATTCTTCTCTTGAACAGTGATGGTCGACGTACTCGATCCGTTCGCGAGAACAGAGGTCGGACTTGCGCTAATAGTTGACATTGTCGCACTTGGAAGATCTGGCGTGACAGTGATCGTCAATGTCGCCGAAGAACTGGCGTACGGGCTGTCTTCAGCGATAGTGGCTGTCACGACGCAAGTACCACCGTCGAAGAATGTCACTACTCCCGAAGCGGGATCGACCTGACAGCCGGTTGAGGAACCGACGGAATAGGCAATCGCACCCGAACTCAAAGGTATGGCGAACGTCGAATCTAGTGATGCGGCGTTGGCGGTGTAGTTGTCGGCGTACGCGTCCCCGTAACTTACGAAGTCGACACCAGCCGCATCATTGTTGAATGTAAAGACGAGCCCCGGATCGCCTTCAGTAACGGTTAGATTCAGCGTTGCCGTGGCGCTCAGGAATCCGCTCTGTAACGGGACGCTGGCCGTGATGACACAGTCGCCGACATTCGTGAACGCGACTTGATTCACTCCAACGATTGTGCATACTGCAGTACCGGCGCTGGAAACCACGTACGTCACTACACCAGGGTCGTTCACGTTCAACGTCGTAGCAAGCTGGTACAGAACTCCGAACGGCGTTGTATCCGTCGCGCTACTTCCACTCGCACCGTTGATAGAGGTAAAGCTCAGACCCGGGCCCGCGTCAAAGGTGACGGTCACGCTCGTCGAGGTGGCCAACGCGTAGACGCTGTCGGCGGCGATGGAGGCGGTGATGATGCAGGTGCCCGCGGCGCTGGCGGTGACGAGACCACCCGAGGAGACGACGCAGCTCGATCCCCCGTCAGAGACGACGTTGTAGGTGATCGTGCCGGTGCCGCTCTGGCCCGGGTGGCTCAGTTGCACGGTGTTGCCGTAACCGGTGGTGGTCGAACTCGGCGCGAGGGTGATCGACTGGGCGGTGGTGCCGGCGGCGGTGAAGGTGACGGTCACGCTCGTCGAGGTGGCCAACGCGTAGACGCTGTCGGCGGCGATGGAGGCGGTGATGATGCAGGTGCCCGCGGCGCTGGCGGTGACGAGACCACCCGAGGAGACGACGCAGCTCGATCCCCCGTCAGAGACGACGTTGTAGGTGATCGTGCCGGTGCCGCTCTGGCCCGGGTGGCTCAGTTGCACGGTGTTGCCGTAACCGGTGGTGGTCGAACTCGGCGCGAGGGTGATCGACTGGGTATCAAGAACGACGATCGTGAAGGGGCTCGTCGAGACCGCGACGAGGGCCGCGTCGGTCAGGGTCACCACGATGCCGGTGAAGGTGCCCGCCGCGGTGGAGGTGCCCGCGATGGCGCCGGTCGACGAGCTGATCGTGAGACCACCGGGCAGCGCCGAACCGGTCGAGGTGTAGACGCCCGGGGTGTTGGGAACGGTGCTCGTGACGGGCAGCGAGTAGACCGCGCCCTTGGTGGTGGTGAGCCCGCTCGAGGGCGTGGTGATGGTGGGCGCGGTGTACACGGTGATGGTGAAGGCGGAGGTCAGCGCGGTGATCCCCGCGGCGTCGGTGAGCGTGATCACGAGGCCGCTCGCGGTGGTGGCGCCGGCGCCGACCGTGCCCGAGATGGCGCCGCTCGAAGAGCTGATCGAAAGACCACCGGGCAACGTGCCGCTGGTGAGGGTGAAGACGCCGGGCGTGTTAGCGACGCTGCTCACGACGGGCAGTGAGAAGGTCGCGCCCTTGGACGTGGTGAGCCCGCTCGAGGGCGTGGTGATGGTGGGCACCGCGTCCACGACGATCGTGAAGGGGCTGGTCGAGACCGCGACGAGGGCCGCGTCGGTCAGGGTCACGACGATGCCGGTGAAGGTGCCGGCCGCGGTGGAGGTGCCCGAGATGGTGCCGGTCGAGGAGTCGATCGTGAGACCACCGGGCAGTGGCGAACCGGTCGAGGTGTAGACGCCCGGGGTGTTGGCGACGCTGTTCGTTATGGGCAGCGTGAGGACCGCGCCCTTGGTGGTGGTGAGCCCGCTCGAGGGCGTGGTGATGGTGGGCGCG
>DAIQOO010000271.1:0-1374 GCA_036787845.1 Acidimicrobiales bacterium | reverse complement strand
GTCGTGGGCGGAACCGTCGTAGTGGTCGTGGGCGGAACCGTCGTAGTGGTCGTGGGCGGAGGCGTTGCGCAAATGGTACCGATCGTCGGCAGACGGATCGCGTTGTCATGGAGCGTGACGGGACCGGATTGTGCCATGACGCGACCAACAACGCTCGCCCCCGTGTCCACTATCACCGAGGTCAGCGCCAGAATCGTGCCCGAGAAAATCGTCGAGGTACCGAGCGTCGCCGTACTGCCAACCTGCCAGAAAACGTTGCAAGCCTGGGCGCTCCCTGCGAGGACCACTGAACTATTTGACGCAGTTATCAAAGTTGAGTCGGACTGAATGATGAAAACGGCGCTCGGAACGCCGCCGGCGTTTAGGGTAAGCACGCCGGTAAGGGACATGGTGGGCGCGTGGTAGACACCGGGCGTCAAAGTCGTGCCGCCAAGGATTCCTCCCGCGACGGATGCCGTGGGGGTATCCCCCGCGGCGACGAGGTAGGCCGCCGTCGACGCACTCTGGGCGGATGACGACGCGGCGTTAGCAAGGTCGGTGGCGCCTGATATGGTGCCTGGCCCAAAGCCGGTAATTGACGAACCAGGCCAGATTCCCACGCTGCCAGTGATTACCGAGGCGCCCGTATTAGTAATGGTCGATCCGGCTACTACCGCGTACGACGCTGCCGAACCCAAATTAAGGGTGGTAGCCGCCAGGGCCGTGTCGCTGCTAAAGGCGACGAGCGTAATGAAAGCGAGCGCGCCAACGCCAAGTGCTCCAAGACCGACCCGGGTGCCGGAATAGGTACTGCGACGGCGATGCGATCCTCGTATTTTCCAGAAATTCAATCGGAACTGATAGTGACTCTTTGGCTCAGTGTTCATGCGCATTACTCAAATCACTCTCGGAATCGAATTAGGTTCAACGCCGACGTGGCTGAAAACCGGTTCCTGATGTGAAACCGTACACCTCGAGGACGTGTGGAAGAACTTCTATAACTACAATCGCCCTCACGGAGGGTTAAACGGGGCGGAAACATCAGATCTAACTGACTCATCGTTTCGGTCATCCTCCGCTGCGATTCCCAGTATGCCGCTGAATTGGCTGGGATCATTTCAACAGTCCGGCGTCTCCGCCGCAACCTCTTGAAGAGCCACGCCAGACGCGCTCTTTTAACCCCATAAATCGCCATCTCGGCTGTTGACACCGTCAACGGCGACGGTCACACCCGACCTGTTGTCGGCACATGTCAAGTCGAATTCTTTCGAACTCGCGTGGAAGCCCACTTGTCAACCCTCCAGTCGGAGATTGTTGAAGTCCGCTCTCCGACGTGAACCCCCACGCGGCGATTGCCATTCTGAGAATCCGACGCTTTATCCCACATACCAATCC
>DAIQOO010000123.1:0-5026 GCA_036787845.1 Acidimicrobiales bacterium | reverse complement strand
CCCGAGGTTTCACGCCGATAGTGCTCGAAGCAGCCACCCGTCCCCTCGTCACGGTGCTCGGTGAAGAGGTCTCTGAATGGCTCTTGCCCCTGGCGTCCGACGCCGGTGTTGAGTTGCGCGTTAACCAGCAAGTCCGTGACGTCACCATTGACGACGACGGTGTCGTTCTTCACTTTGAAGACAACACGCACCTCAACGCACGCGCGGTTCTAGGGGCAGTCGGTTCGACGCTCGATCTTGAGTGGCTTGAGGGTTCTGGACTCACGCTTGACAAAGGCGTCGTGGTTGATCGCGACTCGCAAGCTGCCCCATTCGTCGCGGCCATAGGCGACGTCGCTCGATTTGCCATGACGACTGCCGCGGGCAATGAAGTCGCACGAATCGAGCATTGGCAGATCGCGACCGATCACGCCCGCGAGCTGGCGCATCACTGGATGGGTGGTGCACGGTCCGTTGCCTTCACGATGCCCTACTTCTGGTCTGATCAGTACGGCAAGAAGATTCAGATGCTCGGTCATCCTCACGTGGACGACGACGTCGTTCTCGTGAATGGGAGCCCCTCGGAGGGTAAATGGCTGGCGATCTATTCGAGAGGTGGCCTCGTGACGGGTCTCGTGTCGCTCAGTCAACCTCGGGGACTCGCGTTGGCCAAGGTGCTGTTAGAAGCGCCGACGACACTCGCCGAGGCGCTCGAGCGAGCGCCGTGGAATACCTAAAACGAGACAGCCGAGAGCTCGGGGATTGTTCGCTCGGCACGTTGGACCGTCGTACGCCATTCTGCTCGAGCGCTCTGGCGCGCGTCGTCGCTAAGTGAAGGCGTCGCCACGAACGCGGGTGTCCAGAGATGTTCGACGTCGTCGAGCGTGAGGTGACCCGCGCCCACGAGAGCCATCAATCCCGCGCCGCGCGTCGTGGCTTCACGCTCTGACGAGACCGTGACGGTGTGACCAGAGAAGTCGGCGAGACGTTGGACGAAGAATCGATTGACGCTCATCCCACCGTCCACACGAAGTTCGGTGAGTTGTTCACCGATTTCATCTTCGGCTGCGTCGAGTAAATCTGCGCCGCGTTGGGCAATGCCCTCGAGGACGGCACGAACAAGATGCGCCCGCGACGAACCGCGCGTAAGTCCAAAGAACGCGCCGCGCGCGCCAAAATCCCACTGCGGCGTGCCAAGTCCCGACAACGCGGGTACGAACGAGACCCCCTCAGCAGAAACAACGGACTGAGCGAGTCCTTCGCTGTCGATCGGTTCAGTGATGAGTCCGAGATCGCACAACCAGTCGACGCATGATCCCGCACTCAAGATGATGCCCTCGATGCCCCACGTCGTCACGTCGTCACGGCTGCGAACGACCGTTGGATAACAGCCCGAGTCGAATATATTCATCGACGTCGGGGCACTTGATCCGTGGACCATGTCAAGCATGGCGCCGGTGCCAAAAGTGATTTTGGCTCCTGAGCGAATACACGACTGGCCAAAGAGTGAGGCCGGTTGATCGCCGACGAGCGAGGTGATCCTCGGCGCGCCCGTCAACGCGCTCGCCACGCCCAACGCTCCCATGGTGTCAACGAGGCGGGGGAACATTGACGTGTCGAGGTGTAGCAGCGACACGACGCGTTCATCCCAACTTGTCATCGTCGTGTCGACCAGACCGTTGACGCTGGCGTTCGACCGATCAGAGACGAACGTGTCACCACCGCTGAGGTGCCACGCGATCCACGTTTCGATGGTCGCGAAGCGAAGGTCCTTCGCTTGTCGACCCGACTGGCTCACCAGCCACGCGGCCTTGGTAGCTGATTGATTCGGCGCGAGGTGCAGGCCCTCGCCTTGGAGGACGAGACAGTCAATCACCGTTCGAAGGTCCTGCCAACTGATGGCTGGACCAACCGCCTCGCCGGTGAGGGGATCAAACACGATGGTCGTGGCCCGTTGGTTCGTCACGCCCATCACGTCGCACTTTCCGCCGTCGCGCAGCGTGCGCTCGGCGAGTTCGAGAGAGAGCCGAGCGATCTCAACAGGGTCGAGTTCAACTTCGCCAGGATGAGGTGTTTGAACTGCCAGGCGCGCTTGGTGCACGTTCGACACCTTGCCCAGTTCGTCGACGAGTCCCGTGCGAATTGAGGACGATCCGACGTCGATGGCGAGTGCTCTTACCACGATTGGCCGCCAAGGCCCAGGACACCTGGGTTCATGAGATTGTGTGGATCAAGCTGGGCCTTAATTCCTTCGAGTAGAGGGAACGCCGTGCCGAGTGCGTCGGCGACAAACCGGGCCCGATTTCGTCCAATGCCGTGGTGGTGGCTAATGGCGCCACCGATCTTGAGAACTTCAGCGATCGCGTTGTCCCACGCGAGACGGTAGAACGCCGTGGCGTCGCCGATCGGCTGGCCCGCGAAGGTGAAGTAGAGACAGGCGCCGTCGAGGTACGCGTGTGACTGATGAACCGACACGACCAACATGCCCTCGATGGCTCGAAGAGCCTTCGTCACTCGTTCGCAAAGCGAGTCGAGAAGTCCCCATGGTCCGGCGACTTCAATCGTGTCCACGACGAGACCACGCTCCCACAACGGCGCCAACGCGCCGACGTCGTTGCGCCGCTCAAGCCAGTCCGACACCAAGGCGTCGTCGAGATCCGAGGCACTGCGACACTCGTCACGCAGAATTGTCATTGTTGCTGCCACGTTAAGTTCGTCGCCTTCCTCAAGCACGATCAAGACGCAACCCTCGACGTCAAAATTTCGTTTGGACTCGGCTTCGTCGTAGAGGCGAAGGACAGCTGGACGTGCGTCACGCTGTAAGGTCCGTCGACACGCCGCCATCCCGTCTTCAAAGGACGTGAAGCAAAACGCGGCGCGTTGCTCACTTTTTGGACGAAGGTGCACGAGAAGTGTCGCTTCGGTAATTACCCCCAGCGTGCCCTCAGAGCCAATAAAGAGTTGCAAGAGGTCTGGCCCTACCGCTTGGCGAGGTCCATGACCGCCCAACGAGATGACGTCACCACTCGCGAGCACGACGGTCAGTGCTCGCACCATGTCTTCGATCTTGCCGTAGCGGTTGGAGTATTGACCGGCGCCACGACAAGCAATCCAGCCCCCGACGGTCGCTAAGTCGAACGACTGTGGAAAGTGACCGACGGTGTAACCGAGTCCTTGTACAAACGCTTCAAGCTCAGGGCCAAAGACACCCGCCTGGACGCGCACGGTGCCCGAGAGCTCGTCGAGCGCGATGACTTCGTTCAGTCCCGTGAGATCCATCGCGATGGCGCCGGTTACCGGCACTGCCCCTCCAACGACACCCGACCTTCCGCCCTGTGGGGTGACGGGAACGCGGAAGTGCTGGGCCACGAGCATCGTCGCGCTCACTTCATGCGTAGCGCGCGGTCGCACGACCACACCTGGCCAGTTCTCGACGTGTCCGCGCGCGACGACTGGAATCGAACGTGGCCACCAATCACGGGCGTGTTCTGCTCGCTCGAGGGTGCTGACGTCGTAGGACACCCCCGCGCTCGCCAGCGCGTCGAGAATCGCGCTGGCTGACGGCGCCGGCGCGACAAGTCCCTCTTGGGGGTAGTGATTCGGCATCGTCGGTTCGTTCATCAGTGACCTAGAGGGACAGTCCCGCCGCGGCGAACTCGGACTCGACGAGGGAACGATACGCACGAACCTGCGCGGCAACTTCGCCGTCATCCCAATTCATGGCGGGGGCCACGAGCCGCGCCACGGTGGTAGCGGCGTCGAGCGTCGCGCGCGCGTCGCGCAAGTGGGCGCGCGTGCGCCTAGTCAATAAGTCCGTTAGGGAAGTCGTCAACTCTTCTCGAGCGCAAAAGATGAACTCCGCGCCAACGTAGGGCTGTCCGGCAATGGGAGTATCAGCGAGCGAAGGGTCGGCAGCAATCATGTCGAGCACACCTCGGGCGTCGGCGCCGAAGCGGTGGTAAAGGTGCGCTTCGAATTCGCTCGACGGACGCCAACTACTTACGCCGTACAGCGCAAGATTTTTCGTCTTTACTCTGGCCAAGTTGGTGACGTAAGGCTCTAGCGCGTTGACGGTGTCTTCAGCCATCTGACGATAGGTGGTCCACTTGCCACCCGTCACGTGCACCACGCCGTCGCCCGCGTCACTCACACTGTGGCGCCTTGAGAGATCGGCGGTGCGCTCATTGACTTTCTTTCCTTTGGTTGGCGCGAGTAGTGGTCGAAGTCCGGCCCACACTCCGGTAATGTCACTCTTCGTCAGGTTTGACGACGTCGACGCGTTGACGGCCTTGAGCAGATACGCCACGTCCTCGGGTTGACAGAGGGGATTGTCAAGAGATCCCTCGTACGCCGTGTCCGTGGTGCCCACGTACGTATAGGGCGCGTCATCGAAAGGCACGACGAAGATGCTGCGGCGATCGCCCGGAACGTTGAGCACCGCGGCGACGTCGGCGGGAAGTCGATCACGCGCCACGCTCAAGTGCACACCCTTCGCCGGCGTGATGCGGTGCGAGAGTCGGTGTTCAGTGAGGTTGAAAATATCGTCAGCCCACACTCCGGTCGCGTTCACAATCGACGTCGTCGAAATGACGAATTGACTGCTCGTGAGTTCATCACGGCAGACCACTCCGCTCACTTTGCCCTTGACGTCTCTGATGACGTCAATGGCGCGAAGATAGTTGGCCACGTTGGCTTGAAACTCGATCGCGGCGGTTTTGGTGAGAGTGAGCGCTACGCGGGCGTCGTCGCCGCGAGCGTCGTAGTAGAGAAACCCGGCGACGAGCCGTTCAGTATTCAGTGTCGGAAGATGAGCGAGGGTCTCGTCGCGCGTGATGCGTCGAAAGCGATGACCGATGCGCCACCCACCGCTGAGGTCATAGATCCGCAACGCCGTGGCGTAACCCCTCACGAGTGTCTTTGAGACGACGCCATTCGAGCCAAAGAGTGGAATGAGAAAGGGGAGCGGCGTGACGAGATACGGAGCATTCGTCAAGAGTCGTTGACGTTCACGGAGGTTCTCGTAGACCAAGCGAAACTCTCTCTGCTG
>DAIQOO010000122.1:0-5040 GCA_036787845.1 Acidimicrobiales bacterium | reverse complement strand
TGGTGCGATACGTTACGAGACATGGGTTTCTTTCAACGACTGTTCGGCAAAAATGGTTCGTCGGAGGGTGTCGACGACATTGATCGCAAATCCCGTCACGAGTCAGCGAATGTCGCCCAAGACCACGCTGAGATGAACGAGACCACTCGAGGTGGTGCGCTTGGGCCCCAGGTGTCAGGGGGTGCTCCCGGATTCGGAAATCCGCCCGGACCCTTCCCTTCTCGCCCCACGGGTGATCTGAATTCCGCCGAAGAAATTCGAGTAGCCGCGGACCAAGAAGACGACAACGCCAGAGCGATGCTCATCGAACACGAGCGCGACGCGCAAGAACGCCGCGACCGACCCATCATTTAGAAAGGGCGTAGTCGCAAAGCAGCGACGCCGCGGCCTCGCCGCCCTTGTGAAAGTCCCACGTCGGGTGCGTTAGCGTCAACAGTACGAATCGAAGGACCGTGATATGGCTACCGACCGCTCCGCATTGACCAGCATCGACAGAGAAAAGGCCTCAGTCTTTCACTCGTGGTCTGCGCAAGGCTCCATCAACCCCCTTATGGTGAAAAGCGCTGCGGGCGTCTACGTCACGATGGAAGACGACACCACGTTTCTCGATTTCTCCTCGCAACTCGTCAATACGAACATTGGCCATCAACACCCAGCCGTCGTGCGCGCCATCCAAGAACAGGCCGCGACGTTGACGACCATCGCGCCCCAGCACGGTTACTCGCAGCGCTACCGTGCCGCAGAGATGATTCTCGATCACTCCTTTGACGGCGCGGCGAAGGTCTTCTTCACCAACGGTGGCACCGAAGCCGTCGAGCACGCCGTGCGTATGGCTCGATTGCACACGGGTCGGACCAAGGTGCTCGCGGCCTACCGCAGCTATCACGGCGCGACTGCTACCTCGATCAACCTGACCGGCGACCCGCGACGTTGGCCCAACGACAGCGGCGGCGCTGGTGTCGTGCACTTCTTTGGACCGTTCTTGTATCGCTCGGCGTACTTCGCCACGACCGAAGAAGAAGAGTGCCAGCGCTCATTGCTCAGTCTTGAAAACACCATCAATTTCGAAGGACCAAGCACTATCGCGGCCATAATCCTCGAGACGATTCCTGGAACGGCCGGCATCATGGTGCCGCCGAAGGGTTATCTCAAGGGCGTGCGTGAACTCTGCGATCGATACGGAATTGTCTATATCGCCGATGAAGTGATGTGCGGCTTTGGTCGCAGCGGTGCGTGGTTTGCCTATCATCAACACGACGTGAAACCCGATCTGGTGACCTTCGCCAAGGGCGTCAACTCGGGCTACGTACCTCTTGGCGGCGTCGTCATCAACGAAGCGATCAGTGCGTCGTTCAACGAACGGGTCTACCCCGGAGGTCTCACCTACTCGGGTCACCCCTTAGCCTGCGCCGCGGCGGTGGCGACGATGGAAGCGATGGCGAACGAGGGCATCATCGAAAACGCACGACGCGTCGGTGACGAGGTCTTGCGACCCGGGCTCGCGGCGTTGGTCGAGAAACACCCCATCATTGGTGACGTTCGAGGACTCGGTGTCTTCTTCGCGCTGGACCTGGTCTCAAATCGCGAGAGCCGCGAGCCCCTCGCGCCGTACGCCGCGAGTTCGCCAGCGATGAATGAAATACTCTCGGTCTGTCGCGACGAGCGACTCTTAATCTTCGCGAACTTCAATCGCTTACACGTCGTGCCACCGTGCACCATCACCGACGACGAGGCACGCGACGGTCTCGATCGTCTTGATCGCGCACTCAGCGCTGGCGATCGTTTCTACGTCGGCGCCTAGTGGTCAATGATCCTCAAAGGGCGCAGGCCGCGGCGCGCCTTCGTGCTCTAGGCCACGAGTTCGTCGCGCGCTCATTGAGTGACGAGCAGCTCGAAGAGGTTCTCGTCTCGCTTGACCACATCACCAAGGTCATTGGAAGCGCGCCAGCGCGCGAGCGCCTTCGTCCCCACGCTGACCTAACGGACTTCAAGATGACGATGCCGAGCGACGATGACCTCGAACGCAACAATGTCATGTCGGACTCATTCGTTTCTGGCGCCACTAATCCGCACGGCCTTGGCGCCTCACTTCGCCGAGAGGGCGACGTCGCCATCATGGACGTCACGCTCGGCAAGGCGTTCGAGGGCGCACCGGGGCGAGCGCACGGCGGAGTCGTCGCGGCACTGATCGACGAAACAATGGGGATCGTGCTCGCAATCCACGGTGTGCTCGCCTTTACCGGCCAACTCGACATCACGTACGTCGCGCCGACGCCCGTCGGCGAAGCACTGAGTGCACGAGCGTGGCTCGTTCGTCAAACACATCGCAAGCTCTACATCGAAGGCACCGTCAACGCGCACGACGTTGTCGTCGCGAAGGCGAGCGCGCTTTTCATCGCGGTCGATCCCACGAAGTTTCTCGAACACTTGGCGACGGATTCATAGAATTTCCCCTCGAATGCCTCTGAGTCTTCGTCGAACCTTTCGATCGAGCAAGGTGCCCGCGATCACCGGCGTCTTTTGAGTCTTGAAAATTCTCTCGACGGCCATGGGTGAGTCGACGTCAGACTTCTCCGTTCACCGCTTCAACCCTGAACTCGCGGTGCTCGGCGCCGGCCTCGTCTTTGGGGTCGTGTTGTGGTGGCAGTTGAAGGCGCCGCGTTTTCTCATCACGACCTACTGGGCGGCCGTGGTGATGGTGAGCGTCTTTGGCACTATGTGCGCCGACGAGTTGCACGTTGGTTTCCATGTGCCCTACCTAGTGTCCGCGTCGTTCTTCGGCGTCACCCTTGTTGCCGTCTTTATCACCTGGTCTCGCCTTGAGCACACGCTCTCGATTCACAGCATCACCACAACGCGCCGCGAAGTCTTCTATTGGGCCGCGGTCATCACAACGTTCGCCTTTGGCACCGCCCTTGGTGACATGACCGCGATCACGTTGCACTTGGGCTATCTGCGCTCGGGCGTCGTCTTCGCGATCATCTTCTGTCTACCGACGTTTAGCTACGCGCTTCTTCGTTTGAACGCCATTGGTACGTTCTGGACGGCCTACATTCTGACTCGACCAGTTGGAGCTTCGTTCTCGGACTATTTAGGTGTCTCACCCGCACGCGGTGGCCTCAATTGGGGACCGGGCAACGTCGCCTTCATGTTCACGTTCTTGATCGCCGTGATCGTCGCTGTACTCGTTTGGCAACAGCGATCGCGAAGAGCGCGCTAGCTCTCGTCGCCTCGACGCACGAGGAATGTACCCGTCGCGCGGCTGGTCAACTTGCCCTCGTCACTGGTGAGCGTCGCCTCCGCGTAAGCGATCTGGCGCGTCAGACGAACGATGTCACCGCGCAACTGATAGTGCTCACCGAGCATGGCTGGGCGCATCAACTCCGTCGTCATCTCAACAGTCCCTTGCGTGCGATCCCTTCCAACGAGAGCCGCGTTAATGGCAAAGTTCATCGCAGCGTCAAGTAACAATGAGTGCACGCCCGCTTGGACGCTGCCGTGAGGGTTGCACGCCACCTCGGTGGGAAGAAATCCGCCGCTCACCCAGCCGAGATCTTCGCCCTCGACGCCGTAGTGTTCGAAACTGCCGCCGACCAGACCAATGAGCGCCATCCCACCATCGCCCAGCCACCGGTCCATGTCTTTTCTCTGTGCGTTCACGTTCGTGACGATAGTGCGAGCGCACGTCTAGGCTTCGCGCGGTGGGTTCTACTCACCCCGAAAGAAGGAGAACAATGCCAGTAGCAGTCATTGTGGACGCCGTTCGCACCCCGGGTGGAAAGCGCAACGGAAAGTTAAAGAACTGGCACCCCGTCGACCTCGCCTCAGAAGCCCTTCGCGCGATCGCGAGTCGCAACAACTTGGACCCCGCTCTCGTCGACGACGTGATTATGGGCTGTGTCTCACAAGTCGGCGAGCAGGCCTTTAACGTCGGACGCAGTGCCGTCCTGGCGGCCGGCTGGCCCGAGTCGGTGCCCGCCACCACGATCGATCGCCAGTGCGGCTCCTCCCAGCAAGCGATGCACTTCGCCGCGCAAGGCGTGATGTCGGGTGCCTACGACATCGTCGTGGCGGCGGGTGTCGAAGTCATGTCGCGCGTGGGGATGGGTTCATCCATCGGCAAAGACGCCGGCTGGCCTTTTGGTCCGCGCGTCGCCGAACGCTACGAGCCGGTTGGTGGACTGAAGAACCAGGGCATCGGTGCCGAGATGATTGCCGACCAGTGGGGCATTTCGCGTGAGGAGCTCGATGAGTTCTCCGTCGAGAGTCATCGCCGGGCCGCACGAGCAACGGCCGAAGGCCGCTTCGAACGTGAGATCGTGCCAATCTACGTGCGCGACGACGAAGGTCACGCCACGGACGAACTCATGACGAGCGACGAAGGCATCCGACCCGATTCGAGCATTGAAGCGCTCGCCAATCTAAAAGCCGCCTTCAAAGAAGGCGGCAAGATCACCGCGGGCAACTCCTCACAAATCACCGACGGCGCGTCAGCGGTATTGATTATGAGTGAGGAGAAAGCGCGCGAACTCGGTTACACCCCACGGGCGAAGTTCCACTCATTCGCCCTCGCTGGTGTCGATCCGGTCACGATGCTCACTGGACCAATTCCCGCGACGACCAAGGTACTCGAGCGTGCCGGCCTCACGCTCGACGACATCGACCTCATCGAGATCAACGAGGCGTTCGCGTGCGTCGTCTTGGCGTGGCAGAAAGAACACAAGGTCGACCTCGCGAAGGTGAACGTCAACGGTGGTGCGATCGCTCTCGGTCACCCTCTCGGGGCGTCGGGCGCGAAGCTCTGCGCGACGCTACTGAATGAACTTGAGCGCACCGGTGGGCGTTATGGGCTACTCACGATGTGCGAAGGCGGCGGACTCGCGAACGCGACGATCATCGAGCGAATGGGTTAGATCGTAAGACGCTGCGAGCAACGCTACTTAAAGCGAGTGGCGAGGTAAAAGCCAGAGAACATCGACAAGAGCCCGAGCACCAAGTACCACGACGAGGTCGAGCCGGGTAGGACTTGTAGGTAGTTCA
>DAIQOO010000121.1:0-5046 GCA_036787845.1 Acidimicrobiales bacterium | reverse complement strand
ACGCGAATTCCCGACTCATTACGCCTCGGTGGTGTGGGCGAAGGTTGGGGGGTGTCAATCACTACGTTGATGAACGAACGAGTTTCTATTGGTGGCACCGTACCGCCGAGAAGTTCGGGCCTCATCGGTGAGGCACTAAAAATTTGGCACCAACGATGGGCGACGCGCGTTGACGCGTACGCCACTGCGGTGCGAAGCGATCTGATGCGCGCGTGGGTTCGAAACGAAGTTGGACGACTCACGAACTGGCGCGCCAGTGATCTGCGACGTGCGGGCACGCCGGGCCCAGAAGGCTCAGTGGCGAAGTTGGCCTTCGCCGAAGAGAACCAGAGGACCAGCGAACTCTGCGTCAATCTGATGGGCGCCGAGGGCATGCTTTATGGATCGAACTACCCCCAGGTGCGGCCCACCGAGTCGGCGATGACGGGTGGCGATATGCGCAAGGCCTTCATTCGCATGCGCGCGAACTCCATCGAAGGCGGCACGAGTGAAGTGATGCGCAACATCATTGGCGAACGAGTGCTCGGACTTCCGGGCGAACCACGCAACGACAAGGACGTGGCGTGGAAGGACGTTCCGCGCAGCTAACTGGTCACTTGTCGGAGAGCTGTTCGTCAAAGAAATCAAGAGTGCACTGGAACGCGTCACGCGCCGCGGCCTCGTTGTATGCCAATGGTCGAGCGTCGCAGTGAAAACCGTGACCGGCGTCGGCGTAGCGAATAATTTCTGTCGTGACGTTCGCGCTCGCGGTAGCCGCGCGTAGGGCTTCAACTTCTTCGACTGGTATCCCCGCGTCGAGATCGCCGTAGAGACCGAGCCACGGTGAGCAAAGTTTGCTAGCGAGTTCGAGCAGTGGCGGAAGACCTAGTCGAGTTTTGGTGACGCCGCCGCCGTAGAAACTCGCGACCGCACCAACGGTGCCGAGTGTCGCGAGGTAGAACGCGACCGATCCGCCCATACAAAAGCCGACGGCGCCAATCGACGAGGGTCCGAATCCAAAAGTTCCCAAGAAGTCGGTCGTGGCGTTGAGGTCGTTGGTCAATCCCTCGTTGGTAATGGTCGACATCAACGACATGGCCTGTTCGATGTCGTCGTAGGGGATCTCTGGAGTGCCGTGTCGGTGAAAGAGGTGTGGCGCGACGACGAAGTGCTCGGTGTCGGCGAATCGGTCGGCGACGTTGCGAATGTGGTCGTTGACGCCAAACGCTTCTTGTAAGACGATGATGGCGCGCGGTGACGTCGGCGCTCCGGTGACGTAAGTCGGGAAGCCGAGTGCGTTCGTGGGCGAGCTCATTCGAAGTTCGGTCCTTCGCTTCGCGTTCGCTTGAGTTCGTAGAAGCCGGGGGTGCTCGCCACGAGTACCACGCCGTCAAAGAGTCGCCCCGCGGCCTCGCCTTTGGGCGCTGGGGTGACGACGGGACCAAAGAAGGCCACGTCGCCAACGTGAATGACTGGCGTTCCCACGTCGTAGCCCACGGGGTCCATTCCTTCGTGGTGGCTTTCGCGTAGCGCTTTGTCGAATTCGGTACTGTCGGCGGCGTCGGCGAGATCGGCGTCGAGGCCCAGGTCCATGAGCGCGTCAATAATCAACTGGTCAAGGTCCTTTTCTCCCTCGACGTGATAGCGAGTGCCCATGGCGCTGTAGAGAGGCTCGACGACTTCGTTGCCGAAGCGCAACTCGGCCGCGATGAGTACGCGCACCGGTCCCCACGCTTTCTTCAAGAATTCTGCGTACTCGTCGGACATTTCGCGGCCTTCGTTCAGCACGGCCAAGCTCATGACGTGAAAGTCGACGTCGAAGTTGCGGACCTTGGCAGCCTCGAGTAGCCATCGTGACGTCAACCACGCCCAGGGACATGCCGGGTCAACCCAGAGATCAACGTGGTCAGTCATGAGTGGGTCCTTCCTTGTTGGCGTGTGCTTCCAATACAGTAATGACCGCGTTAGTGACGCCCACCGCCATGGGCAGGTCGAGCATCTCGTCAATGGCGTGCGCGTTGGACTGTGGTCCTCCAACTCCCGTCGCTACGAACTGCACGCCGGGGTAGCGCTTGGCGAGTGCCGCGAGAAAGGGGATCGAACCGCCTTCACCGGTGAAGCCGACCGATCGTCCGAACGCTTCTAGTGACGCTTTCTCGAGCGCGGGGGCGAGCCACGAGGCGAGTTCGGGCGCGACCCAACCGTCACCCGAGGAGTCAATTTTGACATTGACTTTTGCGTTGGAGGGTGGGTCGATCTTAAGTATTCGTTCAACCGCAGCGCCGGCGACACTGGCGTTAACACTCGGCGGCAGTCGAAAGGACAAAACCGCCGTCGTGAAAGGTCGAAGTACGTTGCCGGCGATGTCGGGCGAGGGGAGTCCTCCCATGCCAATGACCGAGAGCGTCGGGTACCAAGTGCGGCGAAGTAGTCGCTCTTCGGCGTTCGCTCCCATTAACGCAACACCTTGCACCATCGGTAGCTCGCGAGCGATGACGTCACCGAACTCTTGGGCGATGTCGTGGGCCGATTTCGCGTCGACGGCTGGAATGTCGGACCACATCTCTTTGACGAGAATTTTCCCGGTGGCGGGATCTTCGACGCGGTCGAGGAGTTGGCGAAGCACGCGAAACGAAGACGGCACGATGCCACTGACCGAGCCACTGTGTTGACCCTGCTCGAGCACCTGAACGGTGACTTCCACGTTCACTAAGCCGCGAAGCGACGTCGTCACCCAAAGCCGGTCGTAGGTGAGAGCTCCCGAGTCGAGACAGATTAAGAGTTCCACGTTGCCCAGATGCGCAGCCAAGGCGTCTAAATACGCCTCGAGATCGGGGCTGCCGCTCTCTTCACTGGCTTCAATAAGTACGACGCATCGGCCATGGGCGATGCCGTGTTGCTCCATTGTCTCGATTGCACACAGCGCGGAGAAGATCGCGTAGCCGTCGTCCGACACGCCTCTGGCAAAGAGGCGATCGCCTCGTCGCACCGGGACGAAGGGGTCAAGGCCCTCGGACCAGTCACCGAGCGGTGGTTGTTTGTCAAGGTGTCCGTACAGCACGACGGTGTCACCCTCACCGGCGGTGGAATCGACCGTGACAACGAGCGTTGGCGTACGTCCTTCGAGGCGATGAATCTCAACGTTGACGTCGGCGAGGGAGCGCTCTTTCGCCCATGACGCGAGCAGTTGCGCTGCTTCTTCGAGATAACCGTGTTTCTGCCAGTCGGCGTCAAACATCGGCGACAGTGCGGGGATTGCGCCGAAGGCAGCGAGCGTGTCGAGAGCGTCGCGTTCGAAGTCCTGAAGGGAAAAGAGAGGCACTCCAGCGAGATTACTTTGCGCGCGCGAGGTCAATCGCTCGCCAGCAGTACCACGCGACGTCCGAGCGCACACCGGCAAGGACCTCGCCCGCGCGACGCAGATCGGCCTCGTTGATCATCTCGTCGAGCTCGTGCAGCGACGACCAACCGTTTCTCACGCCGAAGTCGCCGGCTGGCCACACGTCGTGACGAGCCAAAGTGTGCATCAAGTACATTTGCGCCGTCCATGGACCGATGCCTCGCACTGCGACGACGTCCGCGAGGACTTCGTGATCCTTCATTTTGCCGTGGCGGGCTAACTGGAGTCGTCCGTCGAGGGTTCGCTCCGCTAGATCGAGCATCGCGGCGGCCTTGGCGTTCGAGAGTCCTGCGGCACGCAGCTGCGCGTGACCCGTGGTAGTTATCGATTCTGGGCTGACCGACCCGTCGCAGAGATCGATCACGCGTTGGTGAATGGTGTTGGCGGCTTTGGTTGCGAGGAGTTGATAGGTGATCGAACGAGTCAAAGTCGAGAACCGTTGCTCGACTGGCGCACTTCGACGAGCGGGAGGTGGTCCGACGAGTTTGATGAGTTCTTTAAACGCACGATCGCGCTTAACAATCGTGTCGGCGATCTCTTGTCGGCTGAGAGCACTGGGCACTCTTTGACTATTGCAGAGAACGTTGATTGGGCAAGTAGACGCCTTCGGGTGGGTTCTTCGCGTTCGCCACGACGTCTTCAAGCAGCGCGTGAATTGCGCGAACGGGTGCCGCGGGAAAGCCGAATTGGCGGCTGGCTAAGACGACGCGGCGTTTCGCGATGTTCTCGATGGGTAGCGCGACAAAGTTGGCGCGAAGGTGTGGCGACAACATGGTGGCCGGAAGGATTGAAGGGCCGTGGCCGTCGAAGGTCATGGAGGCGATAGTTCGAAGACCGTCAAGTTCAATCAGCGCAATCAACTCAACGCCGGCCTGGCGTGCTGCTTCGTCGATCTCACGTCGAATTGGCGTACCGCGCATGGGCAGAAGTATGTCGTGTTGCGCCAGCGTGGTGAAGGGGAGCGGCCCACTGAGTTGTGCGAGCGGGTGATCACGGTGGGCGATCACGACGAGATCTTCGGTAAAGAGGTCGACCTCAGTGAGTTCGTCGGCCATAACGGGCCAGGCGAGTACGGCGAGGTCGAGTTGTCCATTTACCAGACGGGGTTCAAGCGCCGAGTTGGTCCCCTCACTAATTCGAAGATTGATTTTCGAGAAGCGCAGACGAAGATTCTCTAGGAGCAGCGGCACAATCCAACGCCCCGCAGTACCGATCATCCCTAGGGTCACTTGGCCCGAGATGTCGGCGTTTAGTTCTGAAACGTCAGAGGCGATTGCGCGAAGTTCGATCAGTATTCGCCACGCTCTTTCGACGACAATCTCACCTGATTCGGTCAACGTTCCGGTCGCCCGGTTCACCAATTCGGTGCCGAGTTCAGCTTCGAGGCGGGCGACACGGTTGGAGATATTGGATTGCACGGTGCCCAAAGCGTCGGCCGCCCGCGAGAACGATCCGTTCTCGGCGATGCTGACCAGGGCTTCTAATTGGCGGATTTCCACACATCTACTATATAGATGAAAGGTATCTGTCGTATGCACTTGAAAGATAGACGTCGTGGCGACATACTGAATCAGGCCTGCTTTACTCAAACCCCCCCTTGAGTAATCACAAGGTTTTGCAAAAGGACCAACCACCCCCCGGTTGGTCCTTTTGCCTTTTCGGGGTTG
>DAIQOO010000270.1:0-1393 GCA_036787845.1 Acidimicrobiales bacterium | reverse complement strand
TCAGCGAGCCAGTTGAGATGGCGCACGTCATTCGAGTCGACGGTCTGGGCCAACTTGACCTCAAGCGCAACAATTCGCCCATCAGGGATCTCAACGATGAAGTCGACCTCGCGCTCTCCAGCCTTAGTGCGTAGATGAAAAACACGAGCCTCGCACGATTGGGCGAACACTCGAATGCTCAGTGCAACGAGCGACTCAAATAGGGCACCGAGAAACGTACCATCACGGGGAATGACCGGCGAAATAAACCCACCGGTAAGGAGTGACTTCGACGATGCACCAACCAGACGAGCCGCGAGCGCTGGGTCAGCCAAGTGATGCTTAGATGCTTCGTTAAGTCGGCGAAGTTGACTCATGGTCGGTAACCACGCCGGCACGGAGTCGAGCATCCAAATTCGCTCGAGAACATCACGGTAGGGGATTGTTGTCGACTTAGCCGGCTTCTCACCTTGTCCACTCGTCGCGGCGTCGCGAATCGTCTCCAAAGATGCTGTCGTTGAGGTGGCGGCCGCATAGGCGGTTAGCCACCGGCGAAGAGCCGCGGGGTTTCGTGTCCGATAACCGGCCTCCTCAACGTCGCGCTCAATGACAAGGTCCAGGTAGCCATCGAGAAGTGCGCGACGTGCGCGACCCTCAGCGCGACGAATCGCGGGAAAACCACTCGCCACTATTTCGTCGACGTATGTCTCAAGCGAAACCTGCGTCGTGCCGCTTACAGGAGATCGCTCGCCCGAACACAGCTCGGCCAAACTAACTGTGGGCACTGCAACGCCGCGCTCGGGAAGGGTCAGGGAACGCATGCGGATCGGCACAATGCGGCCGGCTCCCGAATGCGTCGTCGCAGAGTCTGGTGATGCAGAACCGGTAAGGATGAACCGGTTGGGGCTCGAGTCGGTATCGACAGCGCGGCGCACGACGTCCCACACTGATGGCTCCCTCTGCCATTCGTCAACGATGATCGGGGCAACCGCAGTGGTAAGGCGCTTCGGATCAGCACGGACTAGTTCGAGTATCTCTGGCCGATCCAGTTCGAAACTGGTGCCCCCTCGTTCAAGTGCGGTGGTTGTCTTTCCCACCCCTTTTGCGCCATCAATACTGACCGCCGACAAGGACGACAGGAGTTCATCAAGTTCGTCATCGACGATACGCCGAATGTAGTCGCGTGGAACTCCTTGAGGCCTAGCCATTGAACCCACCCCTGCTAATTGTCTCGTACTAAGACTACCATCTGTCACTTACTAATGCTACTATTTGTCGGCTCCTTACACTACTATTTGTCAGAATTACTCAATATCGATCTATTCCGCACCAGCCGGTACATTTGCGTGATGACCACTCCCCCTTCCCAAAAGAGTGCGGCTGTCGTCGGAAAATAGCGAGGGGTCCAAAAGGA
>DAIQOO010000120.1:0-5097 GCA_036787845.1 Acidimicrobiales bacterium | reverse complement strand
ACGCTCGCCGCGCTGTGGGCGACGCTGCGGATCACGAACCGCGAGCTCGTTGGCGTGAGCCGCAACGCGTTCCTTGTTCGGGCCACCACCCTTGGACTGGTGGCCGTGTGCGGTACGGTCGCGGCGCTGCTCTACGTGGCGATGCAGGCAGCGAACTGAGCGGCCATGTTGCACGACCCAGCACTGATAGTCCCCGTTCGACCAGATACGAAGGAGTCACGATGACGCAGACCATTTCGAGGGAGGTTGCCCTCGGCAGCGATCGGCCCACTGTGCAGATCCTGACCGACCGATGCGCCGGGTGCCAGGAGTGCATCATTCGCTGTCCGACCAGTGCGCTGACGATGGACCCCAAGCGTTGGGTGGCGCTCGCCGACGACGATCTCTGCGTCGGGTGTCGTCAGTGTGAGCGGACCTGCCCCTTCTCGGCCATCGTCGTCGACGGGCCGATGCTCGTCGAGCCTCGTATCGATCCCGAACCGGTCCAGCCCATTCGCCTGCTGGGTGATATCAGCGAGATCCGTTCAGGATATGCCGGTTGGACCGAGGTGCTCGCCGAAGCTGAACGCTGTCTGCAGTGTCCCGACCCGACCTGCGTTCGGGGCTGTCCCGCGCACAACGACATTCCTGGTTTCATTGCGTCCCTGAGAGACCAAGATCTAAAGGGCGCGCACGAGGTTTTGCGGCGTACCTCACTACTTCCCGACATTTGCTCGCGCGTGTGCAACCAAGCTGCTCAGTGCGAAGGGGCGTGCAGTTGGTCCCTTGCGGGCGGCGTCCCCGTCGCCATCGGTCGCTTGGAACGGTTTATCGCTGACAACATGGACGTCGCGCCACCCACGAACTCCTCGATAGCCAACGAGATGTCGGTAGGGATCATCGGTTCGGGACCCGCCGGCGCGGCGGCGGCGTGGGATCTCTTCGAGGCCGGTGTGTCGGTCACTGTTTACGAGAAGGACGCCACGCCCGGCGGGCTGTGCGCCTGGGGAATCCCGGACTTCACTTTAAGCGAGGCGCTTGCCCAGCGGCCTTGGGATCAGCTGAGCCGAGCGGGACTGGATCTGCGCTGCGGGACCGAAGTTCTCCCTGAGGACCTCGGTGAACTTCTCGTCACGCACGACGCGGTCATAGTAGCGATTGGCGCCGGCGTACCGTTGCGTCTCCCGGTGCCCGGTGCAGATCTAGACGGCGTCATCGAAGCCACTTCCTTCTTGCAAGAAGCTAAAACGGCGCTTGAGCGCGGAGGCGATCCGGAAGAGTTTTGGGCTACTCACGGGCTCGAGTCTTTCGCCCTGGGGGGTCCAACTCCCAACGTCCTGGTCCTCGGCGCGGGCAACACGGCCATGGACGTGGCCCGCACCGCGCGGCGCTTGGGCATGCGAGCAACGTGCATCGACTGGCTCGATGAGCGGTTCGCCCTCGCGCGACCCGACGAGCTTGAAGAGGCCCGTCACGAAGGTGTCGACGTTCGTTTCTCGCGTACGCTCACCGCGCTACGCGGCGAGGGACGAGTCGCTCGCGCCGAACTCGCCTGCACTACCCAGAACCGTGCTGATCGCCGCCCCAAGGTCCTCGCTAAGAACTCCGAGGAACTCGAAGTCGACCTCGTTGTCATGGCCATGGGCTATCGCGCCAATCCAGCGTTCGTCGACGTGCTCCCGGGCACCCCACTTCGAAAGGAAGCGTCAGGAGTGCCCGATCGGCGCTGGACGGCGAGTGGCATCCTGGCTAACCGCGCTTCCGCTTTCGCAAACCACAACGCTGTCGGAAAATTGGCGCTCGGGCGCGAGGTCGGACTGTGGGGCGCCGCCCTGGCGGTGAGCGAACGACTTTGGGTTGTTGGGGACGCGTTAACCGGACCGGCCACGGTTGTCGAGGCAATGGCGCAGGGTCGCCGTGCCGCCGCCTCGGTGCTCGATGCTCGACCGCAAGGTCCCAGCCGCGTGGATCGTGTTCAGTCGAACGGCCCGGGGCGAGTACTCGTCTGCTACGAGAGTATTGGCGGCAAAACCGCGCGCGCGGCCCGAGCAATCGCGGACGGTTACTCGGCGCAAGGTCTGGTGACTCGAGTGCTCCCGATCGTCAAGGTTGGTCCCGCCGAACTAGCGATGACCGACATGGTGGTGGTGGGGAGCTGGGTCGAAGGATTCGTGGTTGCTGGTGTCGGTCCGGCAAAAGCAATGAATGCTTGGTTGGACGCACTGCCTCGGCTCGGGGGCAAAACTGTCGCTGTCTTCTGCACGTTTGGGGTATCGCCCAAGGGCACCCTTCGTGCAATGCGTCGCGCCCTCGAAGAGAAGGGCGCCGTCGTTGTCGCACAAGCTGCGTTCGGACCCGAGGAACTCGACGCCAAGGCGGGGGTCTTCGGGCCGAGAGCATTCGGTGAGGGGCTTGCTCGTTTGGCCACGACCAAAGGGGCCCTCAAAGTGTCGGTCTAGTAGTACCGCAGTAGGTGAAGTAGAGGGGGGTGGTTCAGATGGAAGAGATTCCTAGTTACCGGCGCAATCTGGCGCGTGCGTACATGCGACTGTTTCGACCACTCGCGCCTCGGGGGCCACGGCGTTCCAAGTTCGACCAGATGACGGCACGTTGGTGGACCCGTATTGACGTGATTGCCTTTCGACACTTCGGCGTCAGCCTCGGCGTCAAGGCACTTGGAGTAAGCGACGTCTTGTTGCTTCGAACCCGCGGGCGCTACAGCGGTCAGGTGCGAGAGGTGCTCGTCGCCTACGTGGAGATTGACGAGGTTCCCTTCATCTGTGCCGCTAATGGCGGTTCTGATCGAGCCCCAGCCTGGTACGGGAATCTGTGCCGTGGCGAAGCGATCGAGATCGAGCGGAAGGGACGTCGCGAGGAGGTCGTCCCGGTGGTCCTCGACGGCGAGGAGCGCGAAAGAATCTTCGAGGTGGTGCGCCTCACTTTTCCACACGTCCGGCTCTACCTCGCGCATACGAACCGTCCATTCCCCGTCGTGCGTCTCGAATCACTGAGTGCTCACCACGACGATTCAGCGGCGAAGCCTGCACTAGTGATGGTGGGTGCGAGTCGGGAGTCTTCGGGCGCACACCAGCGAATTGCCTGAGCTGTCAGAAGTACGGGGTCGGCCGTCTGTCGTCAGCTAAGGGCTTGTGGCGCGTCGTGTACACGAGCGATAGCGGACGGGAGAAGGGATCACGACAGTGGTGCCGGAGGATCCTCGCTCGATAACTTCAGCGGTTTGGTTGCCGATCGTCGCGGGACGCTCGGCGGCGCGTCAGCGACCCGTCCAGTGGGTCGTTGAGCTGACTCTTCTTCGAGGACACGGGCCAGTCGACGAAGTAGCGAACGGACAGTGGCGTGCGCGACGCGCGCGAGCAACGCGCCGTCGAGTGCCTGGCCAGTGCGGCCCAGAGGTGGGCGATAGTGACCCGTGAGGTTCAACTCGGACCGGTCGGGATCAAGGGCCGACACGCGCAACTCGCCTTCGAAGCGTGGAAAGAGCCCCGAGGGACCGGTAGCTTCCCACGTCACAGGGATAACCAGATCTTCGTTGGATCCTTCGGGCGTCCCGAGGTGAACTGCGACGACCTTGCCCAACCAGGCCGGTCCACCCGGCCCAATCCGGATGAGGGTCGCCTCGCTCTCGGCGTGGGCCGCCTCCAAGTGCGGAACGAGCCACGAATTTCCTGCTCGAATTCTTTCGGCGACAGTTGACGCTACGAGTTCAATCTGCACCGAGTCAGTCACGGCCACGGTGGGTGGGTGGTGACGGTGGCCCTCGCCGGACACGGAATACGTCCCCGCTTCGATCGCTCGGTCCCGCTCGACTAGGTCAGCAAGGCTCGTCGCGGCGAGCACTGTTCGTAGCGCCGTAGCCGCTGTGCCCCAAGTCTCGTGCAATGGGCAGACCGACTCCCAACGACACGGGGCGTCCCCGAGCACGCACGTCACGGGCGCGAGTGGTCCCTCAGCGGCTTCGACGACTTCTAACAGGCTCACTTCGCTGGGTGGTCGGGCGAGGCTGTAGCCACCTTGGGTACCAAAGAAGGATTGCGCGAGTCCAGCTCGCACGAGATCCCCGAGGATCTGGGAGACGTAGGTGCGCGGTACCCCCATCTCTGAAGAGACCTGACGTAACTTTTTCGGTACGCCCGATTCGAAGCATCTCGCGAGGCAGATGGCCGAACGCACGACGTAGTCACCCCGCTTCGAGAGGGCCAGATTCACTACTTTAGTGTAGTGATTATCTTGACGTGGGGTTCGCTGATTACAGCTCGGCGTCGATCCAGAATATTTCGTTGTCTGATCTAAAAAGATCAGTCTCGCCCGATTGTTGGCTTACTGATGCTCAAAGTGATCTTGGCGCAACAACAGTTCGCACGTGAAGCCAGTTCCTTTTGTCGCGGATGAGACGAACACTGTCGCCAGAGTCCGATTGACCCGTCGTCGAAGAAGAGCGCACGAGGAGCACGTCGCGTCGCGCGAATCATGCCCCACCAACGCGGTATCGGTTCTGCAAATGCGTGGAAGGAACAGATTGCTTGTTTGGACCTGAGCCACGTCAGCATTCCACCTTTCACCCAGGTTGAACTTTTCGGGTTCGACCGTCTCGAACACGTCGGAGAACGCGACGTTCCTCTCGTTGGCCTGGGATACTTTAGAGTCATGGCCAATCATCGCGACATCGTCTCCGTTCAGCGAGTGATGCGAGCACCAGCCTCGGCAATCTTCGACGTGCTCGCCAACCCTCGTCGACATTCCGAGATCGACGGTTCAGGTACGGTGAGGCAGGCTCGGCCCGACGCGCCGGACCGGCTCTCGCTGGGGGCCACCTTCGCTATGAACATGCGACGAGGTTTGCCCTACGGCATGATCAACACCGTCACGGAGTTCGACGAAGGGAGGCGAATCGCTTGGTCCCCGAAGCCGGCTAATGGACGTGGTGCCCGGTTCTTTGGCCGTATTTGGCGCTACGAACTCGAGCCTGTTGACGAAGGGACGCTGGTGCGCGAGACCTGGGATATCTCACGCGAGGGGCTCCGGTTCTTTCTCCGTTACGTGTACGCCTCGCGGTTCCGCCAGGACATGACGAAGTCGCTCGAGCGGCTGGAAAGTCTT
>DAIQOO010000026.1:16524-18501 GCA_036787845.1 Acidimicrobiales bacterium | reverse complement strand
TCCGGAGACCACGGCTCGCTTCTTTCACCTCGACGTCTGTAGTCGAAGCCAATCACCCCCTCGTTATAGCGACCAAGTAGACCGCTAAACGATTCTACCGCCTTCACAGCGCGGCGTGCCTGCGAGTTACTGCAAGGTAGTAGAAATGTCGACGACGCCTAGCCGAATTTCTCCACGTTGCGTACCGCTCGAGCCATTTCGCGATCTGCGTCGCGCTTCTTTAAGGCCTCGCGTCGATCTTGTTGCTTGCGACCTTTGGCGAGCGCTACCTCGACCTTCGCGCGACCTTGCTTGAAGTACAGCTTCAGGGGAACAATCGTGAGTGACTGTGTCTTAACTTCGAGCTCCCAGCGAGTCAGTTCACGGCGGTGCACCAGAAGTTTGCGTTTCCTATCAGGGTCGTGACTACCAAAGCCCACCGCGTAACTCCAGGGTGGAATATGAGTTTGAAACAACCACAGTTCATCACCATCAACCCTGGCGTAACCTTCCGCGATCTGGGCCTTGCCTTCGCGCAGGGACTTCACTTCTGAACCAGTCAGCACTAGTCCGCATTCCAGCGTCTCGATGATCTCAAAGTCGTGACGGGCGCGACGATTCGTCGCGACGACACGGTCGCTGCGTAGGTCGTCCTCACGTATCTTCGCGCGACGGGCCTGTATCTGTTTTGCTCGTGCCATAATCTCAGCGTAGTAAGGGGACCAACAGGGACTCGGCTCACTAGGGTTACGATGTGCTCTCTCTTAGCCCCTCCCAGCGCGACGCAATTGTGGCGACGTGCATTCGCGCCTTACCCAATGAGGGTTGTGGGCTCTTGCTTGGTACGTCGGACGGCATCGTGGGCGAGGTCGTGGCGAGTGAGAACATTGCCCATTCGGCCAAGGTTTATGAGATCGACCCCCAGGTACTCTTGCGCACGTATCGCCGGGCGGACGACGAGGGCGTCGACGTCATTGGCGTCTTTCATTCGCACACCCACAGTGAGGCTCACCCGAGTCCCACCGACGTGCGCCAGGCGCCCGATCCTACGTGGCACTACCTCATCGTGTCGCTTCGCGACACGCCGCCCGACCTGCGAAGTTATCGAGTTCTCGAAGGGGAAGCGACGTCGGAACTCGTTGAAATCGTGAACTGATTTAGCAGATTTTTAGGCACAACGCCTCCGCCAGCCGATAATGTTGACTAAGCAGGTCAGGAATTGACCTCGAGTCGAAAGAGGCGTTATGTCGGCAGTACTACGAGTGCCCACAGTTCTTCGTCCAGCGTTGGGAGGCGTGAGCGTCATCGCCGTTGAAGGTTCCACCGTCGGCGAAGTGCTCCTTAAGCTCACCGCGACGTACCCCGCCATCAAGGGGCAGCTCCTCAACGACGACGGGACCTTGCACCGTTTCTTGAACGTCTACGTGAATGACGACGACGTGCGTTACCTCGGCGGTGTCGAAGCTTCCATCGCCAACGACGACGAGATCACACTTCTACCCGCGGTCGCGGGCGGCGTCTGGTAGTGGCCCGCTTCGGCTCGGTGCTCGACCTGATTGGCAACACGCCAGTGGTCGACGTGAGTCAACTTTCTCCCAAGGCCAACGTCACCATCCTGGCCAAACTTGAAGGTCGCAATCCCGCCGGCTCGGTAAAAGACCGCGTCGCGCGGTCAATGATTGACGCCGCCGAGCGTGACGGACTGCTCATTCCGAGCAAACCCGATCAGATTCTTATTGAGCCCTCGTCCGGCAACACCGGCATCGCGCTCGCGATGGTGTGTCGACTACGCGGCTACCACCTGAAAGTCGTGCTCCCGACGAATGTCTCGCCCGAGCGCAAACAGCTTCTTCTTGCCTACGGCGCCGAGATCATTGACTCACCGGGTAGTGAAGGATCCAACGGCGCGGTTCGACTCGCGCAATTCTTGAGCGAGGACAATCCAGAGTGGGTCTTTCTCTACCAGTACGCCAATCCCGCCAACCCTCTCGCGCACTA
>DAIQOO010000026.1:14774-16424 GCA_036787845.1 Acidimicrobiales bacterium | reverse complement strand
GGCGCTGTCAAATGTGCGCTCACGATTGACGACGACGAGTCCGCCACCATCGTGGCGGTGGTTGCCGACGATGGATGGAAGTACTTGTCGACGGGCGCCTGGAGTGACGACATCGATGACGTTGTCGAGCGCGCCCGAACGATCATCTACTTCTAGAACTTTTCTCTTCCGTGATTCTCTACTACCGTTGTCACGCACTCATCGTGCGACGTAAGGAGAGATATGGCAGTACTACGTAGCGACGGCCGCGCCCATGACGAGGCCCGACCCCTCTCATTTGTTCGAGATTTCACCGAGATGGCCAACGGTTCAGTTCTCGTTAGTTTCGGACGCACTCGCGTGCTGTGCACCGCGTCGGTGGATACCGACGTGCCGCGTTGGCTGAAGGGAAAGGGTCAAGGTTGGGTCAGTGCGGAGTACTCGATGTTGCCCGGCTCGACGCCCGAGCGCGCCAGTCGCGAAGCGGCCAAGGGAAAGCAGTCGGGGCGAACCCAAGAGATCCAGCGACTCATTGGTCGCTCCCTTCGAAGCGTGACGCGTCTTGAACTGTTGCCCGATCTACAAATTCTCGTGGACTGCGACGTGTTGCAGGCGGACGGCGGCACACGCACCGCGGCCGTCTGTGGGGGGTACGTTGCGTTGCACGACGCGGTCACTCGACTCGTCCAAGACGGTGTGCTGGCTGAACACGCACTGTTCGATTCGGTAGCGGCGATTTCGGTGGGCATCGTTGGCGGCGTCGCGATGCTGGACCTGCCGTACGAGGAGGACGTTCGCGCCGACACCGACATGAACGTCGTCATGACTGGTTCGGGTCGATTCGTCGAGGTCCAAGGCACGGCTGAGCACGAAGCATTCGATAGGAGCGAACTCAACCAACTCCTCGACCTCGCCGCGCTCGGCATCAATCGAATCAACGCCGCGCAGCGCGACGTACTGGCGACGGCGCCAACTCCCCGGATGAAATGAGCACGTTCGTCCTGGCTACGACGAACGCGCACAAGGCAGCGGAGATGCGAAGCGTCCTCGTTGACTACGACGTGCAACTACTGCCTCGCCCGGCGGGCGTTCCGGACGTCGACGAGACTGAGGGCACGCTCGAAGGTAACGCGCTCATGAAGGCGCAAGCCGTGACGAATGCCACGGGTGAAGCGGCCATTGCCGATGACACCGGACTATTCGTCGACGCGCTCGGCGGCAGTCCTGGGGTTTACAGCGCGCGCTACGCCGGTGAGGGTGCCGCGTTTGAGGAGAACGTCCAAAAGGTGCTCCGCGAACTTAGCGACGTCGACGACGCCCATCGCACCGCACGATTTCGTACGGTCGTCGCCGTCTCATTCCCCGACGGTACGTCGTGGTGGGTCGAGGGCGTTCTCGAGGGCGAGATCCTTCGAGACCATAAGGGTGAGGGAGGATTCGGCTACGACCCGATCTTCGCGCCACGTGGCTTGGGCGGAAGGAGCCTTGGCGAACTGAGCGTCGAGGAGAAGAACGCACAGTCGCACCGGGGCAACGCGCTGCGCGCCTTCGTGGCGGCGCTCGAACGTACGTAGTACGTTCACGAAGTCCTCACCCGTAGGGTAGAAGAGTGATGAATCGAGAGCTCGCCATGTTTCCCTTGGGGATGGTGATCTTCCCGTATCAAACGGT
>DAIQOO010000026.1:7483-14674 GCA_036787845.1 Acidimicrobiales bacterium | reverse complement strand
ATCGAGAGCTCGCCATGTTTCCCTTGGGGATGGTGATCTTCCCGTATCAAACGGTTGGACTTTGCGTCTTCGAACCGCGCTATCACCGTCTACTCGCCGACGTCGAAAATGAGCGTCGCTTTGGCACGTGTCTCATTGAACGAGGATCCGAGGCGGGCGGTCACGACGTACGCACGTCGGTCGGATCAGTGGTCGAGATTCTTGGCTCGCACCATCTCTCCAACGGTCAGATTCTCATTGTCGTCGAAGGCATGGAGTGTTTCGAAGTCGCCGAATGGCTAGAGGACGATCCCTATCCGCGAGCCCACGTGGGCGAGCGCTGTTGTGACGACGTTTCCATCGAGCCGGCGTTACTGAAGTCGACCGAGTCGGCGGTGCGCGCACTGCGCGCACTACAAAGTGAGGTCTTCGCCGATCAGTGTTTGCAACGCAACGTGGCGCTGGATGACGATCCCAAGATTCGTTCTTGGCAGCTCTGTGCGTTGACGCCGATGTCGATTCTGGACCAGTTCAAAGTGCTGAGTCTGAGCAATCCCAACGATCGGCTCCGCTTGGTCGCCGAAATCTGTTGCGAACGTTACGGTGACTACCAGCGGATGCTCGCCGTGGACGAACTTCGCGCGCCGCTTCTTTAACGAAGTTCCAGCAGGTCAACAACGAAGATCAACGTTTCATTAGGCGCGATCACACCGCCCGCACCGCGCTCGCCGTAACCCAGCGACGAGGGAATCACCAGCCGACGTCGTCCACCTACCTTCATGCCAACGACTCCTCGGTCCCAGCCTTGAATGACGTGGCCGGCGCCTAAAGGAAAATCAAAAGGCTCGCCGCGGTTCCATGACGCGTCGAACTCCTCGCCGCTCGTGACGCCCACGCCGACGTAGTGCACGACGGCGGTCTGGCCGGGCTTGGCCTCGTCGCCCGTGCCAACGACGATCTCTTCAATGATGAGATCGTCGGGCGCGGGGCCGAGGTGTGGTTCAACGAGTGGCTTCTCTGACATGTCTGGAAACGTTAAGAGCGACGGGTGCGCCCGGCACTCACGACGCGCACGTTCTTGGCTTCACGACCCTTGGGGCCTTGCGCCTCTTCGAACGTGATCTTCTGGCCTTGACTGAGTGACTTAAAGCCGTCACCCACGATGCTCGAGAAGTGAATGAAGAGGTCGTCGCCTTTGTCGTCACTCGCGAAGCCAAAACCCTTGGAGTCGTTGAAGAAACTCACGACGGCTTCATTGCCGCGCGCACGTCCAGCGCCTTCGGCGCGAACGGGTTGGGTCTCTCGACGTTCGAAGCCTCGTATCGGGCGCGTTTCGCCTTCGTTTGATCGGCGTTCACGGCGGTTCGCCGTGACGCGCTCGCGCGGTTCGCGACGTTCAAAGTTCCTAGGTCCGCGTTCGCGCTCACGAGGCGCCGATTCCGGGCGACGCTTGGGCGTGCGCTCATCGAGGCGTTCGGCCGCGACGGCGTCGTCCACGGCGCCTAGGCGAATGGCGGGCGCGTCTTCGGGGGAATCAATCGATGGATTGATGCCGAGGGCGCGCTGGAGACGCTTGACCTGTCCAATGACGTCTTCACCGACGAGTGAAATGACAGCACCGGTCGCGCCCGCACGTCCAGTACGGCCTGAACGGTGAAGGTAGTCCGTCGCCTGGGCCGGTGGGTCGTAGTGCACCACGACCGGCAAGAGGTCGATGTGGATGCCGCGCGCGGCGACGTCGGTGGCGACGAGGACCTTGATCTGGCCATTCTTTACGCTGCGCAGTGCGCGCTCGCGCTGGGCTTGGGAACGATCGCCGTGCAAAGGTACGGCCGAGATGCCGCGCTCGCCGAGTTGGCGAGCCAGGCGGTCGGCGCCGTGTTTGGTACGGGTGAAGATGATCGCGCGCTCGTACTTCTCGATGATGTCAGCGGTGATCTCGGGACGACGATCACGCGGAACGCGCCAGAAGTAGTGGTCAACGTCGTTTGGTGCTTCGTCGCCGACGACGTCGTGAATGGCGGCGTCGTGGGTGAACTCTCGCACCAACGAGGAAACGTCGGGACCCATCGTGGCGGAAAAGAGCATGACGTGACGACTAGGGGAGGTCGCGGCGACGATGCGACGCACCGCGGGTAAGAATCCCATGTCCGCCATGCGGTCGGCCTCGTCGACGACGACGGTAGTGACGTCGCCGAGGTCGAGTCCACGTTGTTCGAGCATGTCTTCGAGACGGCCGGGGCACGCGACGACGACGTCAACGCCGAAGTTGAGGGCCTTACGCGCGACGTTGTACGACGTGCCGCCGTAGATGCAGATCACGCGACGACCGCGGTCGTCGGTGAGTTGGGCGATCTCTTTTTGGACTTGGGCCGCAAGTTCGCGCGTGGGCACGAGCACGAGGGCTACGGGCTTGCGAGGGCGAGCCTTACCGAGTCGAGCGAGTAGCGGCAGTGCGAAGGCGAGGGTCTTTCCCGAGCCCGTGATGGCTTTACCCACCACGTCACGTCCTTCCAAGGCGTCGGGAATCGCCGCCTCTTGGATCGGGAAGGCCTCGGTAATGCCTCGAGCGGCTAAGCGCTCGACGAGGCGTGAGGGGACGCCGAGGTCGGCAAAGGACACAGACATAGAACTCCTACGAGTTGAGATGAGCCCAACTCGCAGAAATTAGTCGAATCGGTCTCTATCGCGATATGCGACGAAACAGCGTTTTCTATGCTAGCAGACGTTTCGTACGTCGGTGACGTTTTCTTCGTGCGGGCGGAGGGACTCGAACCCACACTCCGAAGAACTGGTACCTAAAACCAGCGCGTCTGCCAATTCCGCCACGCCCGCGAGAGTTCCCACTCTAGGGCGTGAGAGAGGGAGTTCGCGATCTCACACGGTAGATTGGTCGCATGATTAACTCCTCAATTTCAGAAGGTTTTGGCGCAAACGATCTCAATCAGCGGCTTTTGCGCGAACGAATCGTTTTCTTGGGTTCACAGGTGGACCAGAACACGGCGAATCGTATCTGCGCGGAGTTGTTGTTGCTCGAAGCGGAGGACCGTGACAAGGACATCAGTCTCTACATCAACTCACCTGGTGGCTCGGTCTACGACGGCCTGGCGATTTACGACACCATGCAGTACGTCAACTGCGACGTACGCACGATCTGCATCGGCATGGCCGCCTCGATGGGCCAGTTCTTGCTCTGCGCCGGTGCGCCAGGCAAGCGACTCTCGTTGCCCCACAGCCGCATCTTGATGCACCAGCCCTCCATTGGCGGCATGCAAGGACAGGCGTCGGACATCGCGATCCAGGCCGAGCAAATCATCTACATGAAGAAGACGCTCGCGGAGCGCATCGCGTTTCACACCGGTCAGCCACTCGAACGCATTGAGGCCGACTCGGACCGTGATCGTTGGTTCACGGCACAAGAGGCGTTGGAGTACGGCTTCATTGACGCCGTTATCGAGCGTTCGGCCATTCGCCAAGGGGTCTAGTGAGCGACGCCCCGTCGCAGGGCCAACCTCATCGATCGCTTGACGACGCGGCGGTGCGCGTCGTGAGTGCGCGCGCCACGCTGCCAACACGACTAAAGAATCTCGGCGCTCGTCGTGAGTTGTTGTTGGGGCTCATCTCATCGGACATCCGTATCAAGTACAAGAACTCGGCGCTCGGGATTTTCTGGTCGATGTTGTCGCCGGCCTTTACTCTCGCGGTGTACTACATGGTGTTCTCGTTCTTCCTTAAGAACGGCATTCCCAACTTCGTGATCTACCTCTTCTCGGGTCTCGTGGTTTGGAATCTCTTTCAGAACTCAATCAACGCAGCGACGGGCGTCATCGTCGATCGGGCGGCCCTGGTAAAGAAGGTCTCGTTTCCGCGCGAGATCTTGGCGCTGTCGAACGTCGGCGCGGCGACGGTGTACTTTTTCGTGCAGCTGGCCATCCTGATCATCTTTGTGGCCGTGTTGCGTCACGCCCCGGCGTGGCACTTCATGTTGATCCTGCCTATCTCCTTTCTCTCGCTCTACCTCTTCACGTCCGCGTTGGCGGTCATCATGTCCGCCGTGAACGTCTATTTACGTGACACGAAACACCTGATGGAAGTACTTTTACAGTTGTGGTTCTGGTTGACGCCGATCGTCTACTCGTACGAGAATTCCATCGCGCCCCACCTGCGTCGCCACGGGCTCTCTCTCGTGTACTTCCTAAATCCAGTCACCCTGATCGTGGTCACCTTCCAACGCGTGTTTTACGTCAGCACGGTCGTGCACTCGACGGTGAAGGGCGGCGTCGTGTTGAACATTCTTCCCACGTGGTCTTTTTCTAAGTTCTTGTACCTGAACCTTCTCCTCTTGGGACTCTCGGTCGTGTTCTTCCTCGCGGCCGAAGCGATCTTTGGTCGCCTTGAGGGAAACTTTGAGTCGGAACTTTAATGACCACCGTCATCGACGTGCAAGGCGTCTCGAAGAACTTCAAGATTCATCACGAACGTCACCAGTCACTCAAGGAGCGTCTGCTCCATCCACGCTCTGGCACCACCGAAGTGTTCCACGCCCTCAAGGGCGTCAACTTTTCGGTGAGCCAAGGCGAGACCGTGGGCATCATTGGCCACAACGGCTCGGGCAAGTCGACCTTGTTGAAGTGCATCTGTGGCGTGTTGAAGCCCACGACGGGCGAGATTCGCCTGCGCGGAAGTCTGGCGGCGCTGCTCGAACTCGGGGCCGGCTTTCAGACCGAACTCTCAGGCCGTGACAACGTCTATCTCTACGGCGCGATGCTGGGGTTTTCCAAGAAGATGGTCGACGGAATCTTCGACGAGATCGTGGCCTTCAGCGAGATCGAACAGTTCATTGACACCCAAGTCAAGTTCTACTCGAGTGGGATGTACGTCCGACTGGCCTTCGCCGTCGCGGTGAACGTGGATCCGGACATCCTGGTGGTCGACGAAGTCCTCGCCGTCGGAGACGAACGCTTCCAAGCCAAATGTGTCGAGCGCATCCGACGATTCAAAGAGGAGGGCCGCACGATCTTGCTCGTGACGCACAACGCCGACCAGGTTCGCGCGCTGTGTGACCGCGCCGTGGTCCTCGACACAGGCGACATGATTGCCGACGGTCCGACGCAAGAGTCTCTGCGAATTTTCCGCGAACACCTTCTCGAAGACGCCGTCGAACACGACAGCGCCCGACTCAGTGAGACCATCCACATCGACAACGTCACGTCACCCACGGGATCCTTCGAGGTGCGCAGCGGCTCCGCGCTGCACCTTGACGTGAACATCCACTCAACATCCGCCTACAGCGGGAACTTCGTCATGGAGCTTTTTACCAGGGGTGGCCTTCTCATCAGTCGAAGTGACACCCAGGGATCGCCCGTCAACTTGTTGCCGGGCCACAACGTGGTCGGCATCGACCTTGCGCAGCTGCCACTGCTCGACGGTCTGTACGACCTCAACGTGGGCATCGTGGATCACCACGGTCACACCGTCATCGCGTGGAGCGAACAGGCCGCGACAATTCAAGTGATATACGACGGTCGTGAAGGCGGCATCGTCGAGCTCGGCGCGTCAATCAGCCAGTCGTAGTTGTGTCGCCCAGCGGTTCACTCTTCAATCGAGGAAAGTAACGAAGCGAGCCAAAGGGTCCCAGTTTTCCCACGTTGAATGGATGCGTCGCCGCTCGCAGCATCCGTCGATCGCCGCGTGAGTTCCCGTACGCGAAGGTCGTGAGCGCGACACCCGGGTACGCCGATTCCATCCACTCGTTCAGTCGTCGCAGCTTCTCGCGACCTCGACAGTTCTTGCCTAAGTAGCCGCCGGTCAGTTTGCCCAGAGGATCGACCGCGAGTCGCGTGCCGATACCTGAGGCGACGTTGAGGTGCTCGGCGACGACTTCGACGTAGATCTGTGGCGACGCCGACACGATGACAACGTCGTGGCCCTGGCGAAGGTGCCAATTTAGACGCTCGATCACGCGCGCTCGTCCGTGCTGTTCGAAGTGCGCGAGCGCAAAGTCCCGCGACGCCGCGCTCACGTCGTCGAAGGCGCGGCCCGCGAGGAGGCGAAGGAAGAGTCGTTCTTTGGCTTGGTCGGCCCAGGGGCCACTACGTAGTGCGCCCACGAAGATTGGTCCGGCGAGTCGAAGTGCGGCGAAGTAGGTGGCGCGAGTGCCGCAGAGTTGGCGCAGCCATTTGAAGACGCTGCCGCCGTCGCTGAGGGTACCGTCGAGGTCGAACGCCGCCACGACGGGCGAGGTAATTGTCGTCACAAGCTCAGTCTCACAGGGCGCAGGTCATCGTTGGTTTGAATAATCTACAAATCCACTAGTTATTAGCGAGAATTGAAAACAGGCCGCTAAGGTATCGACGTGCAGTCGAGCGACTGACACTTCGCACCAAGGAGCACACATGGCAATTCGTCTAGGCGACGAGGCCCCCGACTTTACCGCTGAGACCACCGAAGGAACCGTGAACTTCCACGAGTGGCTCGGTGACAGTTGGGGAATTCTCTTTTCGCACCCGAAGGACTTCACCCCGGTCTGCACGACCGAACTGGGCGGCTTTGCCGCTCGTAAGGGGGAGTTTGACAAGCGCAACACCAAGTTGATCGCCGTGTCGGTGGACAACGTTGAGTCGCACAACCGCTGGAAGGCTGATATCGGCGAAGTTCAGGGCACCGAGCTCAACTTTCCCATCATTGGCGACGAAGATCACAAGGTCGCCGACCTCTACGACATGATTCACCCCAACGCGAGCGACACGATGACCGTGCGCAGCGTCTTTATCGTCGGGCCGGACAAGAAGGTGAAACTTACCTTGACCTACCCAGCGTCAACTGGTCGCAACGTCGACGAGATCTTGCGCGTACTGGACTCACTACAGCTGACCGCTCAGTTTCCAGTGGCGACACCACTCAACTGGAAGGACGGCGACGACGTCATAATTGCCAACTCGGTCAACGATGAGGACGCGAAGGCGAAGTTTCCTAAGGGCTTTCGTAAGGTCAAGGACTACTTGCGCTTTACACCACAACCCAACAAATAATTCGACGTATCGCAAAAGCGGCCACCTTTTGGGGTGGCCGCTTTGTGCTGTTCAATGTGGCGCCGTCGACACGCGCGACAGTCGTGAGTTCGTGGGATTTACTTCGCGAGCAGGGAGTCGCGAAGCTCTCGCTTTAAGACCTTGCCTTGAGGATTACGGGGCAGGGCAATCGAGCGAAAGA
>DAIQOO010000026.1:0-7383 GCA_036787845.1 Acidimicrobiales bacterium | reverse complement strand
TCTCGCTTTAAGACCTTGCCTTGAGGATTACGGGGCAGGGCAATCGAGCGAAAGACGATCTTCGTTGGCACTTCGAAGCGAGCTAGGCGCGCGGCCACGTGGCGAGATATCTCTTCGGCTTCGATGACGCGCCCCGGGCGAAGGACGATAACGGCCGTCACCTCTTCGCCGAGTGTCGGATGGGGGACACCCACTACCGCGCAGTCAGCCACGTCGGGGTGTTCAAAGATTGCCGATTCCACGATCACCGAGTAGACGTTCTCGCCGCCGCGAATAATCATGTCTTTTGCGCGATCGACGATATAGACGAATCCGTCTTCATCGATGCGCGCGATGTCGCCCGTGTGATGCCAGCCCTTGGTGAACGCCTTCGCCGTCGCGTCGGGTTTGTTCCAGTAACCCTTCACGACGTTGGGACCCTTGATCCATAGTTCACCCAAGACGTCGGGACCCTTGGGTAGGTCGCTCGTGGGTTCGTCGCCCTCAAAGTCCTCGGGAACAATCGCTACTTCACAGACCGGCACGGGCGGTCCACAGCTCTCGGGCTTGGCGACGTAGTCGGGTCCAGCGTTGAAGCAGACTCCCGCGGACGTTTCGGTGAGACCGTACCCATTGCCGGCTTGTCCGACCGGAAAGGCTGCTCGAATTCGCTTCACGAGCTCGGGCGGCGCGGGCGCTCCGCCGTAGGTAACGCTCGTGACACTCGACGTGTCGAACTGAGCGAAGTCTGGATGATCGAGAATTTGCATCGCGATGGTGGGCACGCCACCAAACGACGTGATCCGTTCGATCTCGATCAGCTTGAGCGCTCTTCGAGCGTCGAAGTGATGCATCATGACGATCTTTGCGCCCGCGATCGTGCTCGTCGTCATGACCGCCAAACACCCGGTCGCGTGAAAGAGCGGGACACTCAGGAGGTTCGAACTTTGGAGTGTCTTGTCGGCGGCGTCGCGTTCGTCGGCATTGAAGCGCAACACCGCCAATTGACCGCGAAGGAAGAGATTCATGATGTTGGTGACGCTGTTGCGGTGCGAACCAAGAGCACCCTTTGGATGTCCTGTCGTTCCCGAGGTGTAAAACATCGTGGCGTCATCATCTGGCGCGAGCTCGACGTCGGGCGGCGACGCTTCGTGATCCACGTCCCCTAAAAACTCGTCGAAGCCGACGATTCGCACGTGCGCGTGCAGCGCACCTAATCGAGCGGGACGGGCGTCGTCGTCACTGAAGACGACAACGGTAGTCAGATCGTTGAGTTCATCGAGTCGCGGACGAACCCGTTCGAGGCGTTCTTCGTCGACGAAGAGCACGGTCGTGCCAGAGTCACCGAGTCCATAAATCAATTCGTCCGTCGTCCACCATGCGTTGAGTGGCACCACGACCGCACCGGTGACCATCGATCCCCAAAAGGCCATCACCCAATCGGGCGAGTTGCGCGCGGCGATGCTCACGCGATCACCTTTCGTGACGCCCGCGTCGATAAGACGCCGCGACAGGGTGGCGACGATGCGGTAGTGCTGCTCGAAGGTGTAGCGACGGTCTTCGTAGACGAGAAAGTCCCGCGAACCGTGGTTGAGGGAGAGGTCGAGAATTTGGCGAAGGTTCGCCGGAGCATGTTTCCAGACCGTCATTTCGACGTCGTTGACGACTTCGCGGGTTGTCTCAAACATCTGACCCGGTGCGGTCAGTTGTCGCGTCGCCTCTTCGAGCGAGAGAGGGGAATCACTCATCGCCGGAGACTACTTGGTCTCGTTGAAGGGCTGAAAGAGCGTAGTGCGATAGTGCACCAGTTCGCTGATGGATTCTCGAATGTCCTCCAGTGCGCGATGCGTCGACACCTTCTCCGGCAACGCGGCGACGACCTCGGGCTGCCAGCGCTGCGCTAGTTCCTTGATCGTCGACACGTCGACGTTGCGATAGTGCAGAAACGATTCGAGTGTCGGCATGTACTCCTGGAGGAATCGACGATCGGTCCCGATTGAATTACCGCACAACGGCACTGAACGAGGCTCGGAGATGTGGGCTTTCAAGAACTCCAGCGTTCTCGTTTCGGCCTGCTCGACGGTGACGGTTGAAGCGATGATCTCCGGCAGCAGTCCAGATTTCGCATGCATCTCTGTCACGAACGCTCCCATTTGCGCCAACTGTTCGGGCGTGGCGTGAATGACGAGATCGGGGCCTTCGGCGATGACGTTGAGGTGGTCGTCGGTGAGCAAAGTGGCGATCTCGACGATGACGTGACGATGTGGTTCGAGCCCCGTCATCTCCAAGTCCATCCACACCAGCACAGTGCGACACTAGCGAAACGCTTCACTAGGCGTGTGTAGCCTTTCGTGTATGGAAATCTTCACCAAAGTGCTGCACCCTGACGCGGTGCTGCCAATGCACGCGAAAGAAGGTGACGCGGGATGTGATCTGGTGGCGGTTGAGTCGTGCACGCTCCTCGCCGGCGGCGGGCGCGCACTCATCGCAACGGGTCTTGCGCTCGCGATACCCGACGGCTACGCAGGATTCGTGTTACCGCGCAGTGGCCTCGCGTCAAAACATGGGGTGACGTGCGCGAACGCGCCGGGTCTCATTGATTCGGGCTATCGGGGAGAGCTGAAGGTCGCGCTCGTGAATTTGGACCCAGAGCGTGATTATCACGTTGAAAAGGGTGACCGCATCGCCCAACTCGTGATCCTGGCAACCGCGACGTCGAACTTCTCCGTCGTTGACGAACTCCCAAGCGCCACACGGGGTGCGGGCGGCTTTGGCAGTACGGGCCGATGACGAAGTTTCTCGATCCTCTCGACAGTTCATTCATCTTGCTGGAGAACGCGGGCACGGCCATGAACATCGGTGCCGTCATCGAACTCGACTTTGGCGCGATCGCTGATCCCAAAGAACGATTCGAACTGATCCACAGAAACATCGCCGAGAGAATTCACGAGATACCAGTACTTACCCAGCGCGTCGTCCGCGCCCCCTTTGACATGACGTGGCCAATTTTGGTCAAGGACGAGAAGTTCGACCTTGATCGTCACGTCGTGCGCGTCGCGTTACCCTCACCTGGATCGGCCGACCAGTTCGATGACTTGGTCGCCGAGATCCTTTCGAGGTCGCTTTCGCCCCAGCGGCCCCTTTGGCAGCTCACCGTCATCGAAGGACTCGAGGACGGGCGCGCGGCCCTGGTGCTCAAGATCCATCACGCTCTTGCGGACGGTGTGTCAGGCGCTGAGACCTTCGCCAATCTCTTCGATATTTCACCTGACGTGCGAGCTCCCGCGCCGCACAATGGTGACGTTGAAGAAGAAGAAGAGACGGTGACCACGTCGCTGGGGCTCATGCGTCAAGGATTTCGTCGACTTCGTCAACACCCAGAACTCATCGTCGAAAGCGTCGTCTCGTGGGGACGTCGTCTCTTTGAGATCTTTCGCGCATTGGTGAAGGTCATTTCGGTGCGCGGACGCCGCCACGCGACGCCCCATCAACCGTCGATTTTCGAAGCAAGGCGCACGTCGCTCAACGGCGCCGCGGGCATCGAGAAGCTCTACCACCGCACTCGGGTACCTCTCGCTGACGCGAAGCGCGCCGCGAAGAGTCGAGAAGCTTCGGTCACGGACTTCGTCATGGCCACAACGAGTGGCGCACTTCGCCGACTTCTCGAAGATCGAGGTGAGACGTTAAAAAAGGACCTCGTCGCGTTGGTGCCCATCAACGTGCGCGGCGAGGGTGATACCGCGGAGCTCGGCAACCAGATTTCCGGGATGCTCGTCGCGCTGCACACTGACATCGTCGACCCCGAAGAGCGGATCCGAGCAATTTCTAGTGACGCACTAAAAACCCTCGGCGAGCAGCGCGCACATCGCGCGAAGATTTTCCAAGACGTACCGCGAGTACTCGGACCGACGTTGGTTTCTTTTGGCGGAAAAATAGTCTCTGCCTTTGGAATGTTCGATCTGATTCCAATGGCCAACTTGATGATCTCCTCGGTGGCCGGTCCACCCGTTCCGTTGTGGTTGAGTGGACATCGCGTGGCGTCGGCGGCGCCGGTTGGTCCACTCTTTGGCGCGATCTCGTTGAACGTGACGGTGCTTGGTTTTGAGGAGAATTTGGAGTTTGGACTACTCGGTTGTGCCGATCGAATGTCGGACCTTGCGAAATTGCGTGACTATATCTATGACGAGGCCAACGCGCTGATTGCAGCAACACCGTAGTTGAGGGCGGTTGGTTTGAGTGTGAACCTCGGCTACAATCGATACACCACGCGGACGTAGCTCAGTTGGTAGAGCGCGACCTTGCCAAGGTCGAGGTCGCCGGTTCGAGCCCGGTCGTCCGCTCCACGTTTCTCGTCGTCACCGCTCAGTCCTCTGGTTGGATCAGACGCCCGACTCATCTTCTGCCAAGTGTTCTCGAATGGCGCTAGACAGCACGTCCGGCGAAGTTGAGGAACTTAGTCTGCTCGTTCGCACCAGGGCCAGGTGCAATTGCGTCTTTGAAACCGCCCGGTATTCGTATGGCCCCACCCATTGCAGTCAACTTCGTGTGGGCGAGTTCGACGGCCGACGCGTCGAGCATTTCATTAGCGTGAACGGCTCGTGCGAGGTCCCACGTGTGACAGAGCGTGTCAATCATGAGGAGACTTTCTATAAGTGCGGTGAAGGGCTGTTCGCCACCTCTCGTGGTAACGGGAGTGTTCGCCAGCGCTGGATCATCCAGCGCGCCCTTGAGCGCCGTTGAGACAACACGCCACTGATCGCTGAAGTGGGCGTCGGTGTCCAGGTCACGTATTCCTTCGGGGTCCGCCATTAAATAGACGTTGCGGTGCGTGGTGATGACGTGTTGAACAAGATCGGCGGCGCTCCATTCATCGCACGGCGTACGGTTCTCCCACTGGCTTTCCTGGACTGCGTTGAGTGCGTCGGTGAATCCGTCGGCCACCACGACGTATATCGACGATTCAGAGTTCATGCGCCAATCCTAGATAGAGAATTCTCGGCGCCGAGATCTCGGTCCTGCCTAATCTGGGTCCCAGGAGGTCGACGTGGTCCACCCAGCATTCGAATCGATTGTCCGCCTCTCGCGGGAGAACCCCGAGGCACATCCCTCGAGCGTGAGTCTTGAGGAACGTCGTCAAGCATTTCGCGACGAAGCGTTTTCGAACCAAGGTGAGATGGCCCCGATGGCGTCGACGGAAGAACGATCGCTCGCGCTGGGGGATCGAACACTGAGGGCCCGCCTCTACGTGCCCATGAACGAAGAGACGCGGGCGCTGGTGGTCTATCTCCACGGCGGCAGCTTCGTCGTTGGTGATCTGGACTCGCACGAGTGGCTCTGTCGTCGACTTGCGCAGGACACCAAGATGCGATTCCTCGCCGTGGACTACCGCCTCGCGCCAGAGTTCCCTTTTCCCGCGGCCCTCAACGACGCGGTAGACGCGATTCGTTACGTATCGGACCATCGCGATGAGTTCGCCGCGACGGACGCTCACCTCATCGTTATGGGCGACTCGGCCGGCGCCAATCTCGCTACGGTGGCGGTCACTCAACTTCGCGGCGAGAACGTCGATATCATCGCGCAGGTACTCATTTACCCGACTCTTGGTCCAGAAGTTGTCACCGACTCAGCGCACACGTTCGCGACGGGGTATCTCTTGGACATTGAGCACCTTCGTTACGACTACCGCCAGTACCTTGGCGACTATCGCGATCACACCGATCCGCGCGTCACGCCGTTACTCAACAACGATCTCTCGGGCGTGGCACCCGCGGTGGTCGTGGTCGCAGAGTGTGACCCGCTGCGCGATGAGGCGGTGGCGTACGCGGGACTGCTGGGACACTTCGGGGTTCACGTAGAACTTCTCGAGGCCGAAGGGATGGTGCACGGTTTCTTGGAGTTAGGTGGTGTCGTGCCCGAAGCGCTCGCCGTGGTGGACGATCTCGCGACGCATCTGCATCGGCTCGTTGAAGTCGCGGCGTCGTGAACGTCCTGTTCATTACGCTCGACCAGTTCCGCGGCGATTCCTACGGCGCGGCGGGTCACCCCTTGGTGTTAACACCCACGCTCGATCGCGTGGCGAACGAAGGGGTGCGCCTCGAGCGCCACTACTCCCAAGCCGCGCCCTGTGCGCCTGGACGCGCCGCGCTCTACACCGGGATGTACCAAATGAACAATCGAGTGGTGGCGAACGGCACGCCGCTGGCGAATGGCTTTGACAATCTGGCGTTGGTAGCGAGACGCGCCGGTTACGACCCAACGCTCTTTGGCTACACCGATCAAGGTCTTGATCCACAACTCGCTCAGGGCGCCGACGACCCGCGACTCGATAGCTACGACGGTGTCTTGCCTGGTTTCTCGGTGGGACTCTACCTCCCCGAAAGCCAGGCGGGCTGGATTCAGTATCTACGCGCTAAGGGTTACGACGTGCCGAGTGGTTGGGCACCCTCACTGCGAGGTGAACCCGATCGGCCGGTGGAAGATTCGTTGAGTGGCTTCCTCACCACTCGCTTTCTCGAATGGCTCGATCACCAAGACAGTGGCTGGTTCGCTCATCTCAGCTATTTACGTCCGCATCCTCCCTACGCCGCGGCGGGCGAGTTCGCCACGATGTACGACCCCGCCGACGTGGAGCTGCCCATCGCCCCAGTTGCCAGCGCGTTTCGCCACCCCCTGCACGAAGCGGCACTCACGTTCAAAGCCGTCGCGGCGCCCACGGACCCCTCCGCCATGCGAAGCTTGATGGCCCAGTACTACGGAATGATCTCCGAAGTTGACTCACAACTCGCCAGAGTCGTTGGTGCGATCGAAGAGCGCAAGGAGTGGGACGACACGCTGGTGGTAGTTACCTCGGATCACGGCGAACAGTTAGGTGACCACGGCCTCTTGGAAAAGTTGGGTTTCTTTCCCCAGAGTTATCACATTCTCGGACTGTGGCGTGACCCGCGCAAGCCAAGCGGCGTCGCGATTCATAACTTCACTGAGAACGTCGACCTGTTGTCGACCTTGGCCGACGCGTTGGGTGTGGATGCGCCCGTGCAGTGCGACGGTCGCTCCCTGCAGCCCTTAATCGACGGCGTCGAAGACTCGTGGCGTGATACCGCGCACTACGAATGGGATCATCGCGACCTCCTCCTTCGCGCCGGAGGGCCGCACTCAAGTCGCACTCTTGCTCGGCGCAATCTCGCCGTGTCGGTCAGTGACGATATTGCCTACGTGCAGTTCGGCGATGGTTCGTTCAAGTGTTTTGATCTCGTGGCTGATCCCACGTGGCGCACCGAGTGCCGTGACGTCGAACGAGTGTTACACGCGGCCCAAGAGCAACTCGTCTGGCGTCAAGATCACTTGCGACATGATCTCACTGACATGTTGCTCTCGCCGGAGCGACTCGGACACTGGCCGGGGCAA
>DAIQOO010000119.1:3565-5183 GCA_036787845.1 Acidimicrobiales bacterium | reverse complement strand
GCCTTCGCGACCTCGGCCCCCATGGCGGCACTCAAGGGGTTGCTGGAGTTGCTCGCGCTAGCGCCACTCGACGAGGTCATCGAACACCTCGGTGACCACGCCGAAAGTCCAACGTATGAGCAACTGGCAAAGGCCATTGATGAGTTGCTCACGTCGGGTTCGTCCATTGACGACGCGGTCGCGGTTTTGGCGTACGCCATCAGCGAGTCGTTTCCCGCGGCGCCACACTGTCGCCGTCTGTTCGAAGAACGCGAAGTGTTCGCGCTGGCGGAACTGCCAGAGATCGTCGCGCCAACTGTCTTGGCCTCGCCTCGTGAAGTGAACCCAGCGATTCGTGAACAGCGAAGGGCCAGACGAGAAGAAGAGAAACGTCGCAAAAAACCAAATTCGCTGACTCGCCCGTCGCGCCCGACGAGGTCAAAGATCGTGCCACCGAGTTCGCACCCGAGCGCGAAGTCTCACGTCGACGTGACGCCAGCGCCGCCGTCGCGTCGTCGATTGCTCTTCACGCCCCTTGAACTCTCTCGATTCGACGTGGCGCACCCGCTGGTGGGAGCAGTCTTACTCGTGGAAGTTCCCTTCGACGCGCTCGATCCAGACTTGCCCGACGTCTCTTCCAAGGAACGTCCCGCGCTCGTGGTGGCGGCCTCGGGTGATGAACTCCTCCTTCGACCGATTTACTCGAATCCGTCTACGACGCGCTCTATCTTTCAGCCCTGGCGTCGAGTAGGACTGGACCACGTGTCCTACATTGACGATGTACGCGTTGTGGTCGCGAACGTTGACCCCCACGTCCAAGTGGGTCAACTCACGGTGTCGGAGTGGAACGCACTGAGCTGACGTCTCGGCTCGTTGCGCCTTGACGCTTGGGCCAGTGAGTAATCAACGTGACGATACCCGCGAGGGCGAGTGCCAACCCCGCTAGTTGCACGCCTATCGAACCACTATGGGACTCTTGACCGAGGAGCAGTCGCTCGTCGAGAGTACGCACGAGACCCCAGACGATCATGCCAATGGCGGTGACGACGCCGACGGTGTGTTTGAGGCGGGTTCGCTCGAGAGTGAGGAGCACGAGCCATAACAGGGCGTCTTCGGCGCCTTGGATAAGCGGCACGGGTACTCGTTTTCCGACTTGACCCACGTAGTGCAGCCCGAACCACTGGTGCGTGAGATGACCTCCACCATTCACCATGAACTGGGGACCGAGCACGCGACCAAGCGCCCAGCCGGCGATTAGTGCAGGGACTAACGCGTCGGTGAACTTCGTGAGCGCGGTCTCTGGCCACCAACGACGCTGAAGAAAAAGTCCCACGACGAGGGCGAGCGCGATCCCGCCAAAGCTCGCGAGTCCTCCTTGCCAGATCGCGACCCAGCGGCTTAGATGGCCGCCGTAGTAGTGCCAGTTCGTCGCGATGTTCGCCGCACGCGCGCCGACGAGGCCGCTGACGAGCAACCACACCGTATAGCGAGCGAACAGCTCAAGGTTGACGCCAACTCGCTGGAGGCGGCGTCGGGCGTAGAGATAAGCGACGTACGCAGCAATAGCCAGTCCGAATCCGTAGGTATGAAAGACGAGGGGACCGAGGTGAAACGAGGTGGGGACGCCGGACACGCCTAG
>DAIQOO010000119.1:0-3465 GCA_036787845.1 Acidimicrobiales bacterium | reverse complement strand
GGAAAATTACTGTTTGGCTGGGCGTTGCGAAGCGTACTGGCCGATTGCGCGGCGGCGGCGGCTTCGGCCTGGCTTATGAAGACCGCAATTTGGCCTTTTACCTGACCAAGTGCTTGATTGAGAGAGCTCTGGAGGATTCTCGAGGTGTGGTACGACTTTGCGGCGTCCCGGGTGACGGCCCGCGCGTTGGCGTCTTGGGCGTTGAGTAGGCCGCGCTCTTGGGTCAGTTGGATGCGGTAGTTCTTCAAGCTCGCGACGGTGGCGCTGATATTGCCCTCAGCGAGTTGGGTGTAGACGGTGGTCGCGCCGGTCTTCGAGGCGTTCTTCGAGAAGAGGGGATTATTGCCCTGGTTGGGGCCGTTGGTCACGTAGGCGAATATCACGTCGGTGCGAAGTTGACTGTTGCCCTTGGCGATGTTGCCCTCAATGGTCGCGACGACCGCCTTCGTGTTGGTGATCTCGTTGTTCAGTCGGCGGAGATTGATTTGCGCTTTGTCGTACTTTTGACCCAAAAGTTCGACCTGGCCGTTGATGCGGTTGATCTGGCTCAGCAGCGTCGCGGCCTTGGTTCGATCGTTCGTGAGCGACGACGCACCCGCGGACCGTGGCGAAACAGCCGTAGTGCCAACGGACACTGCGACGACAGCCACCATGGAAATAATCCACCGGAACGGCTTAAGTCCACTAGGTAGCTGCAGCGCCGAAAACACTGTGTGCTCGACGTCACTCACCCATCCAGGCTAGTTGAAGGGGCCGGTTCCAGGGGTCTGGAACCTCATAAGGATTTCTGAACTTCCTGATAGAAGGATATTTACTGGTGGCGGGACGTCACCGGTGGATGGTCGAATTCTAGCGTCGAGACGCCTCGCGCATAGGCTCGGCGACATGTCTCAGCGCTCTCGCCTCCTTCCTCGTCGTTCATGTCTTTCCACTCCAGGATCCTCTGATCGATTTCTCGCCAAGGCTCCCACGGCGATCGCGGACTTCTCTTTCCTGGACCTCGAGGACTCGGTCGCGCCCAATGAAAAGGTCGCGGCCCGCTCCAAGGTGGTCAACGCCATTCGCAACCTGGCGTGGGACGACCGGGTGCTCTGCGTTCGGGTCAACGCGTGGGACACGCCGTGGACTTATGGTGACGTGATCGAGGTCGTCGGAAACGCGGGTGAGCGACTCGACGAGGTCATGTTGCCCAAGGTTCGACGTGCCTCGGACGTCGTGGCGCTCGATCTTCTGCTCAGCCAGGTCGAAAAGAATGCTGGGCTGGCGAGTGGCCATATTGGCATCGAGGCGCAGATTGAAACTGCTGAGGGCCTGATCAACGTGGAGGAGATCTGCGCGGCCTCGGCCCGTCTCGAGTCCATCGTCTTTGGCCCGGCCGACTTCGCGGCCTCGATTGGCATGCCCGTCACGACGATTGACGAAACGATCCACGACGCGCCGTCGAACCCCTTTAGTTACGTCTTTTCCAAGATCTTGATGGCCGGTCGGGCCAACGGTCTTTACGTCATCGACGGTCCGTTCTTAAAAGTGCGCGACCTTGACGCACTTCGCTTCGCCGCGACGATCACGGCGTCCTATGGCTTCGACGGCAAGTGGGCGCTGACACCCGATCAAGCGTTGGTGTTGAACGAGGTGTACTCACCAAACCAAAAGCTCTTCGATAAGTCATTCGACATTCTCGACGCGTATCGCATAGCTACCGAGGACAATCGCACTGGTGCGGTGATGTTCGGCGACGAAATGATCGACGAGGCGTCGGCAAAGATCGCCAATTCATTCGTTGCCCGCGGGCTTAGATCAGGCATGACCCGCTCAGCCAAGAAGTAATACCCTAATAGGAGGACCTCCTATTAGGGTGTGCCCATGGCCACCGTAACCGTCTCGCCAACCACGAGACGGGACCGACTGCGAGCGGCGTTCACACCCGACGAATGGCGTCGGGTGTATGGAATGCTCGCCTTCATCGTGTTCTTGCACGTGGCGGGTTGGACCTTATTATTCGTCGCGTCAAGTCACCATTTCGGTGCGTCGAGCGGAAAATTACTCGGCGTCGGTACCGGCGTCTTGGCGTACACCCTCGGCATGCGACACGCCTTTGACGCCGATCACATCGCCGCGATCGATAACACGACCAGAAAGTTCATGTCCGAAGGTAAGCGTCCCATGTCGGTGGGATTCTTCTTCTCGTTAGGTCACTCCACCGTGGTGTTTGCGCTCACGGTGTTGCTCGGCCTGGGTGCGCGCGCGCTCGGCAGTCAAATAAAGAACAACCACTCCTCGCTGCACCACTACGGAGGACTGATCGGCACCATGGTGTCGGGCGGCTTCTTGTACCTGATCGCGACGTTGAACCTCATCATCTTGGTGGGTATCGTCCGGCTGTTCTTTCAGATGCGCCAGGGTCGCTTCGACGACTCAGAACTAGAAAAGCACCTCAATGCTCGTGGATTCATGATGCGATTCTTTGGGCCCGTGGCGCGCTCGGTTGACGCGCCGTGGAAGATGTACCCCGTTGGCGTGCTCTTTGGTCTGGGCTTTGACACCGCGACGGAAATTGCGTTCTTAGTCTTGGCCGGAACGTCAGTGGCGGCCGGAATGCCGCTCTGGGCGATACTCAGTCTTCCTCTTTTGTTTGCTGCGGGAATGTGTTTACTCGACACCATTGACGGATCGTTCATGAACTTCGCCTACGGCTGGGCCTTTTCCAAGCCGGTGCGAAAGGTGTACTACAACATCGCCATCACTGGATTGAGCGTCGTTGTCGCGTTCTACATCGGCACCCTCGAGTTGATGCAGGTGTTGACGCAAGAGGTCCACTTGAAGGGCGGCCTCTGGCGTTACGCGGCGAGCTTCAATATCAACAAAGCTGGCTTCACCATCGTGGGCATCTTCGTCGCGACCTGGGTCTTTGCGTTGTTGTACTGGAAGTACGGCCACGTGGAAGAGCGTTGGGAACGTGCCGCTTTGAAAGCCCAGCAAGAGCGCGGCGAAGCGCCCGACCGTCACTCCGCGGGCATCACCTTGGGCGCGGTACACGCGCCCTTCACCATCGACGAAACGTAGTTACGAGCGAACGTCGTCGAGTAAGCGTCGAGCAATGACTTTGAGGCAGAGCGTCTCGTCAGCGCCCTCGAAGATCGACAGCACCCGCGCGTCAACGAAGTAGCGACTGACGGGGTACTCCTCGGCGTAACCCATACCCCCGTGGATCTGCATCGCTTCGCGCGTGATCCACTCAGCAGCGCGACAGACGTAGGCCTTGGCCATCGATGCTTCGAGCGCGCCCTTGCCGCTTCCCATGAGGCGAGCGACGTTGAGCGAGAACTGCCGGGCGCATTGGATCACGGCCGCCATGGTGGCGAGCTTGGTACGGGTGAGTTCGTAGTTAATGATCGCCTCGCCAAAGACCTGACGCGTTCTCGCGTAGTCGAGCGCGGCGTCGTAGGCCGCCTGCATCACGCCCAC
>DAIQOO010000269.1:0-1423 GCA_036787845.1 Acidimicrobiales bacterium | reverse complement strand
GTCATGCACATTAAACGCGGCTTGCCGTTGATCTCGGCGGAACACGAACCGCACTTTCCGGCCTTGCAGTTCCAACGACAGGCCAGGTCGGGCGCGTCGGTGGCTTGGATGCGGTGGATAATGTCGAGAACGACTTCACCTTCGTTCTGCTCCAGCGTGAAACTCTCGAACTCCCCGCCGCTTGCGTCGCCGCGCCACACTCGCATAGTCACGTCCGCCATTACTTCGTCTCCTCGAGTAGGGCTTTTAGATCATCGGGCATCACGAGCAGTGGTGACTCGACAATGGTGATTGGGCTGTCCCAATTGCCACCGTCGGTCGTTTGGGCGAAGTTAATCTTGCCCAGCTCGGGGTCAGCGTTCGGAAAGTCGTCGCGGGTGTGGCCTCCGCGCGACTCTTTTCGCGAGGTCGCGCCGAGTGTCACGCTTTTCGAAACACAGATCATGCTCGGCAGATCCGTCGCTAAGTTCCAGCCCGGGTTGTAGGCGCGCCCGCCCTTCACCGAGACGTTCTTTACGCGATCGGTGAATTCGTCGAGCTTCTTCGTCGCCACCTCGAGCTCGGCGGCACTTCGAATGATGCCCACGTTGCTTTGCATCAGCTCTTGGAGGTCGTGTTGGATGTCGTAGGGATTCTCCCCGTCGGTGTGCTCAAAGGGGCCGAGCGCTTCGATGATCGCGTCGTCGACCTCTCTTTGATTGAACGCAGTCGCCACGTTGCCCGCCTCGACGTAGTCAGCGGCGCCGATGCCAGCACGCCGGCCAAAGACCACGAGGTCCGACAGCGAATTACCGCCGAGTCGATTGGCGCCGTGCATGCCGCCGCCCACTTCGCCCGCGGCAAAGAGGCCCGGCACGATCGTCTCCTGGGAGTCGGCGTCGACCTTTACGCCGCCCATCATGTAGTGACACGTAGGGCCAATCTCCATGGATTCACGCGTGATGTCAACCCCGGCGAGTTCCATGAATTGGTGGTACATCGAGGGCAGGCGCCGGCGGATGAACTCCGCCGAACGGCGCGTGGCGATGTCGAGGTACACGCCACCGTGAGGACTTCCTCTGCCGGCCTTCACTTCAGTGTTGATAGCGCGCGCCACTTCGTCGCGAGGAAGTAGTTCCGGGGGACGTCGCCCAGCGTTGTGGTCGTCGTACCACTTGTCGGCCTCTTCTTCGGAGTCGGCGGTCTCGTCGCGGAACATCGGCGCGACGTAGTTGAACATGAAGCGCTCGCCAAGAGAGTTGCGAAGAACCCCCCCGTCGCCACGTACGCCTTCGGTGACGAGGAGCCCTCGAACACTGAGCGGCCAGACCATGCCCGTGGGGTGGAACTGCACGCACTCCATGTCGATTAACTTCGCCCCGGCCCACAGGGCCATCGCGTGGCCGTCGCCGGTGCTCTCCCACGAGTTTGACGTGAACTTCCA
>DAIQOO010000268.1:0-1425 GCA_036787845.1 Acidimicrobiales bacterium | reverse complement strand
CGAGGGGCGGGTGAGTTTCGGCTCACTGGTCACTCGGGGTTTTCGGCCGTCTGGGGACCAATCGCCCGTCGGCGCTCTGTCGATTAACTAATCCAGTACCGGCGAATGCCCGTTCCACCATCGCGAGCGGGAACTGTGTACTCAAAGACGCCGCCGCAGTTCTCAATAACCGAAATAGAGCCAACGTTCACCTCGTCGCAGGTCACCAACATCTTTTCAACGCCGTCAGCGCGAAGGATTACCAGCGCCTGGCCCAAAATCTCCGACGCGTAGCCGTTTCTGCGCTGTGAGGGCACGACGGCGTAGCCAACGTGACCACCCCTCGTGGCGAGGAACTCATTCAGTGAGAAACGAATGGACGCTCGCCCGACGAACTCACCGTTCACTTCGGCAACGAGTTGTATCGCGCGAACCTTTTCGAGGCCCAAGTTGCGACCGTATCGATGATCCTCCAAGGCTTCGAGAAAGCCCAACCACGTCATAGGCGGAACCCAACCAAGGAGAAAGTGGAACTCGTCGGCGAGTAACGCTTCATGCGCGGCGAAGGCCGCCGCCTCATCATCAGCGCGGTAGGGACGAAGTCGTAGCGCCACTGCATAAGAGTATCGGTGAGCCCACATGGCAGCGGGTCTACCTACGCTCCAAAAGAGAAACAAGGAACGCTCCTGCACAGCGACACTCTGAGGTTCTCGCTTGATGAAATGAAGAAAGCAATCATCATTGCGGCGAGAGCGTTCTACAACTCGCTAGCAGGACTGGCGCGCTTGGATTCGAAACGTGTGAACCGGGATCATCACCGTGTGATGAACATCGAGAATTCTGATCGACACGGGGAGAGCCCGAATGGTCTGATCCGAAGTGCCCGCCGACGATGGAACGCACTGCTCGCTCCAACGAACTATCAGGGTCATCGCGTCGCGCGCGCTCACCGTGAACGGAAAGAACTTGGCTCCTACGTTGAAGTCCGCCGAGACTTGACTGGCCGGTCGAGGCTCGAAGTACACCTGGTCGTTCAATCGTTGAATCGACGTGGGGCCCGACGCGCGCTCAATAGTGACTGGCAGACGTCCGCCGTTGTACACCGTGAAAACGACGGTCACGGTGAACAGTCCTTTGGGCTCGAGCCACGTGACCACGTCATTCTTCTGGGTGCTCGAAGCTATGACGCCGTTGGATCCGACCACGCGAGAACTGGCGATCCCGTCGTCGCGGTGCGTCAAAGGCTGATAGTGAAAGAAACCCACTACGGCCAGCGCGAGGACGAGTAGCAGACCAGCGAGAAATAATAAACCGGGGTGAGGCAAGTGGCGCCGCGTTCGCAAGGGAGTCCCAATAATTCGCGTCAACTCGTCAGCGGTGAAGTCCGTTGCCTGTGGAGTCAAGAACTCCCCCTCGAACTCGATCTACTTTTCAGATTAGTGCTGA
>DAIQOO010000025.1:0-18586 GCA_036787845.1 Acidimicrobiales bacterium | reverse complement strand
GGCTACTCTTACGAACATATGTTCGCTTTTTCACCACCTCGCCCTTCCCTCTCCCCAGAACTCCTCGCTACCTTGCGCCCCGTGTCGTTGGCGAAGAGCCGTACGCTGCCGCTCGGTGAGCCGTGGCGCGCACTCGTTCCTGGTGCTGGACTTCGCCGTGGTTCCACGGTCGTCGTCGAGGCACCGGTGGGACTTGGTGGATTAAGTCTCGCCTTAAGTCTCTTGAGTGAAGCGAGTACGCAGGGTCACTGGGCGGCCGTCGTGGGCGTAGACGACCCCGGAGTTCTGGCGATGGCCGAACTCGGCGTTGATCTACGTCGCGTGCTCTTCGTGCCACGTCCGAGGGGAGCGTGGGCGGAGTCGGCGGCCGATCTTCTCGACGGCGTCGATCTCTTGCTCGTGCGACCGCCCTCGCGCGCCGCGCACGGCGCCGCGCGTCGCTTGATGGACCGCGTGCGCGAACGTGGCACCGTGCTGGTCGTGCTCAGTGAGCCACGCGGGCCGTGGCCGCTACCGGCTGATCTCTTCTTTAGCGTCACGCAGGCCGAGTGGGTCGCGTCGTCACGACTCGACGCGCGCTATCTCACGGTGCGCGTGAGTGGCCGCGGCGAAGCGGTCCACGGGGGCGAACACGTGGTGGTGGTGCCCAATCGTCACGGACGCGCCGAGGCACGCTAAGTGGAGCGTCTCCTCGCCCTCTGGATCGAGTCACTCGCCACTGAGCAGCCCGATGGTTCGACGACCCGTGACACGCTCGCGCTGCTCGACGCGTTAAGCGAGCTCTGTCCCTTTAGCGAGGCGGTGCGTCTCGGTCTGTTCGTGTTGCCGGTACGTGGACCGAGTCGGTTCTTCGGTGGTCTCGACGCCGTCGTGCGCGTCGTGCGCCAGTGCGTTCTTGATGTCGTGGGCGCAGAGCCGTCACTCGGCGTGGCCGAGGGACTGTTTTGTGCTGAACTCGCGGCGCACGAGAAGGTAGTGGTGCCACTGGGCGCGAGTGACGCGTTTCGTCGCTCGCAGCCACTCAGTGTCCTTGGACGAAAGGACCTCGCGACCACGTGTTCGCGCCTCGGGCTGCACACACTGGGTGCGTTCGCCGACCTCGAGACGGCGCGCGTCGCGGAGCGCTTTAACAAACACGCCCTTACGCTGCACGCCGTCGCGCGCGGCGAGCTTTCAGAGTTGGAAGGTCAGCGCGACCTACGACTGGCGCGTCGTCTCGCGCAGTTGCGCGGTGAGGAGGATCTCTTCGAAGAGCAGGGGGGCTTCTTTGGCCAGCGAGGAGATGGCGACGACCGGGCCGACGCCGCCGCGCACCGCGTGCGCCGACGTCTCGGGGCCGACGCCATCGTGGTGGCGAACTTGCGCGGCGGACGCGGACCCGAGGACCGCGCGACGCTCGTACCCTGGGGTTCGCCACCAGTGAGCGTTCGCGATCTCGCGCCGTGGCCCGGACAACTCGGCGCGCCCTCGCCGGCGACCACGCTGGTCCATCCGGTGCCGTTGCAGCTACGCGACGGCGCGAACCGTCCCGTGGTGATGAGCGCGCGCGGTTCACTGAGCGCCGAGCCGACCGCGGTGATCTTCTCCTCACCGCTTCGTCGCGAGATCATCTGGTACGCCGGACCGTGGCCCCTCGTGGAGCGTTGGTGGTCGCGCCATCGCCGGCGCGCGCACGTGCAGATGGTGCTCGCGAGCGGCGAAGCGTTATTGGTGGTCGCCGAGTCGAGTCGTTGGTGGCTCGTTGGAATCTATGACTGATGGCGACCTACGGCGAACTTCACGCGCACTCGGGCTTTAGCTTCTTAGACGGCGCGAGCGACCCCGAGGAGTTGGTCGTTGAGGCGACCCGTCTGGGACTCTCGGGCCTCGCACTGTGCGATCACGACGGGCTGTATGGCGTCGTGCGCTTCGCTGAGGCGGCGCGCGCGCTCGGTCTTAGCACTGTCTTTGGCAGCGAGATCACGCTGGGCGCCAACGACGATCGCGTCGGGGTCACGGACCCTTCGGGCGAACACCTCGTGGTGTTGAGTCGTTCGCCCGCGGGCTACGCACGGCTCTCGAGGACGTTGGCCCTCGCGCATCTCGATCGCGGTGAGAAGGGCGCGCCGCGTTTCACGCTCGACGACGTGGCAAGCGCGGCGCACGAGTGGTTGATGCTGAGTGGATGTCGCAAGGGTCCGCTCACGAGAGCGTTGATGGACGAGGGACCGCGCGCCGCGCAGCGATCCCTCGCGCGACTGATTGATCATTTCGGTCGCGAGAACGTGGCGGTCGAGATCTGGGATCACGGCGCTCCCGACGACGTCGCGCGCAACGACGTGTTGGCCGAACTGGCCGTGCGCGCCGACGTGGCACTGGTGGCGACCAACAACGTGCACTACGCCACGCCACGCGACTTTCCCCGGGCCAACGTGCTCTCGGCGATCCGGGCTCGCAAGAGTCTCGAAGAGATGGAGGGCTGGCTCAGTGCGTCCCCGCTCGCGCACCTTCGTAGTGACGCCGAACAGCGTCGACGTTTCGCGCGTTGGCCCGGGGTCGTCGATCGAGCCGGCGAGCTGGTGAGCGAGTTGTCCTTCGACCTGCGACTCGTGGCACCGAATCTGCCGGCGTTTCTTACGCCCTCGGGTCACGACGAACAGTCCTACCTCGAAGAACTCGTCGCACAGGGCGCCACGGTTCGTTACGGACCTCGCGAGCACGAACGCGTCGCTGGCGCGTGGCGCCAAATCGATCACGAGCTCGGCGTGATCAAGACGCTTGGTTTCGCTGGGTATTTTCTCACCGTCTGGGACATCACCGAGTTCTGTCGCACGAACAACATTTACTGTCAGGGTCGAGGTTCGGCGGCGAACTCGGCGGTCTGTTACTCACTGGGCATCACCAACGCCGACGCCGTCGCGCTGAACCTCTTCTTCGAGCGCTTTCTCTCACCGGCGCGCGACGGCCCGCCCGACATTGACGTAGACATCGAGTCCGGACGACGCGAAGAGGTGATCCAGTACGTCTACGAGCGCTACGGGCGTCACCACGCCGCTCAGGTCGCCGCGGTCATCACCTACCGGTCGCGCTCAGCACTGCGCGACGTGGCCAGAGCCTTTGGTCACAGTGAAGAAGAGGCCAACTACATTCGCGACCACGTCGACCGCTCGACGATGAGCTCTAGTGACCCCCAGGTGAGCGAACTCGTCACCACGATGGCGAGTGAACTCTTAGACCGTCCCCGACACCTGGGCATTCACTCGGCCGGCATGGTGCTCTGCGATCGTCCCGTGCTCGAGGTCTGTCCCGTGGAGTGGGGGCGCATGCCCGGACGCAGTGTCCTGCAGTGGGATAAGGACGACTGCGCGGCGATCGGTCTGGTGAAGTTTGATCTGCTCGGACTCGGCATGCTCGAGGCGCTGCACCGCGCGGTCGATCAGGTCCAGGATTTTCACGGGGTCGGCGTCGATCTGAGTGCCTTGCCCCAAGAAGACGCGGTCTACGACCTCTTGTGCGAGGCCGACACCGTGGGGGTCTTTCAGGTGGAGTCGCGCGCGCAGATGGCGACGTTGCCGCGCGTGCGGCCACGCTGCTTCTACGACCTCGTCATCGAAGTAGCGCTGATCCGCCCCGGTCCCATTCAGGGTCACGCGGTGAATCCCTACATTCGCCGACGTCGCGGCGACGAACCCGTGACCTACCTGCATCCGCGACTCGAACCGATCTTGCATCGCACGCTCGGCGTGCCGCTATTTCAAGAGCAGTTGATGGAGATGGCCGTCGCGGTCGCGGGCTTCTCGCCGGCCGAGGCGGATGAACTGCGCCAGGCCATGGCCGCCAAGCGCTCGGAGCTGCGCATGATGAAACTCAAGAGTCGCTTCTACGCGGGCATGAAGGAGAACGGCATCACCGACGCAGCGGCCGATCAACTCTTTGACGCGTTGGCGGCCTTCGCGAACTTCGGCTTTCCCGAGTCGCACTCGGTCTCCTTCGCTCACCTCGTCTACTGCTCGGCGTGGATCAAGGTGCACTACCCCGCGGCGTTTTTAGTGTCGCTCTTGAACGCGCAACCCATGGGTTTTTGGTCGCCGCAGAGTCTGGTCGCCGACGCCCAGCGTCACGGGGTCCGCGTGCTGCGCCCCGACGTGAACGTCTCTGGCAGCGGTGCCTCGCTTAAGGGCACGCCGCAGCACCCGCTGGTGCGACTCGGTCTGGGTGACGTTCGCTCTATCGGCACCGAACTCGCCGAGCGCGTCGTGGCGGGTGCTCCTTGGGCGAGCAGCGACGATCTCGTTCGTCGCGGCGGCCTCCAACAGCACCACCTCGAAGCCCTTGCCGCCGCGGGGGCACTGGACGCCTTCGGGTCGAGTCGGCGCGCGCTGGCCTGGTCGGCGGCCGCGGCCGCGCAGTCGCTACCCGATCGACTCCCGGGCGTCGTGACGGGCGCAGTGGCGCCCACGTTGCCAAAGGTGAGTGAGATGGAACGCGTGGCCGACGATCTGTGGTCGATGGGCCTCACGACCGAGGCGACGGCGATAGCGCTCGTGCGCGAAGCGCTCACCGCGCGCGGGGTGACGCGCGCGAGCGCGCTGGTGGCAGCGGAGAGCAGGCGCGTTGTTGTGGCCGGGGTCGTGACGCACCGTCAACACCCCGAGACGGTCAACGGCGCGGTCTTCGTGAACCTCGAAGATGAGACTGGTCACGTGAACGTCATCTTCTCCAAGGGTGCGTGGGCCCGTTGGTCGACGGTCGCGCGCAACACCCCCGCTTTGATGATTCGTGGATCGCTCGAGCGCGGACAGGGGACTATCACGTTGACGGCAGAGTACGTTGAGGCGCTCGAACTGGGGGCGACCACGCCCTCGAGGGACTGGCGCTGAGCTACTTGATGAAGGCGAACTCGGGTCGTTCGCCCGCTTCGACCTCTTCGCGCACGAGAATCTGCGCGAGGGGGAGATCGTCGGCGTGCGTGACACCAATACAACGCGAGGATGTCGCCATCACGTCAAAGCGCAGCGGCGTACGGTGAAGAATCTGACCGACGAACGTGGAGAGTTGGATCTCCTTTTCTTTTTCGAAGTCGTGCTGGCTGACGGCGTGATGCATGAGAGGAAGAATGTCGGGCTGAAAGCCCCAGAGATTCATCGACACCGTCGTTTGCGGGTGCAGTATCGCTGGCGTGAGACCATCGTCGGCGACGTAGCCGTCCAACGTCGCCGAGACATTACGCCGTTCGACGATCTCGGTCAAGTGACCGTTCACGACGACACACGTTCCTCGTGATACCGGCGACTCACCCACGAGTGCGCGCTCGAGTTCAAAGCCGACGAGACAGTTGTTGGGACTCGTCGCTAGGTGCCCACCGAGCAGCATGAACGACTCACGACCATAGAGATCGTCAGCGTTCGAAACGCCAAAAGGTTTGGTGAGATCGAGCGACTCCTCTGCGGCGAGCACCGCGTCGACCGTGCCGCGAAGTTGATGTTGAAAGGTGAACGACACGCGTCGTCCCTTCGGCCAGTATTTGGCGACGTGCTCTACGATTTCGGGACCGGTGTCGGGATTGATGACGATAACGATGTCGTCAAAACCCGCGGCGTAGGCGTCCGAGGCCAACAGGTCAATGACGCCCTCGCCGTGCATCCCGACCGGTGCCAACTGCTTGACCCCGCCGTAGCGGCGCGCTCTACCGGCCGCCAAGATGACGAGCGAGGGTCCGCTCACTTGGACCAACGAACGACGGCCGAGGCCCAGGTCATGCCCGCGCCAAAGCCGGTCAACAGCGCGTAGTCCCCCTTGTGGATCCGGTCGTTCTTCCTCGCGTCGTCAATGGCGAGGGGGATCGAAGCACTCGACGTGTTGCCGTATCGGTCGAGCACGACAACGGTGCGCTCCATCTCGACGTTGAGGCGCTTACAGACCGCTTCGATGATGCGAATATTCGCCTGGTGGGGGATGACGAGACTGAGGTCGGCCGTCGTGACGCCCGCCATGGCGAGTGCCTTTTCGGCAGAATCGACGACGACGCGCACGGCGTGGCGAAAGACCTCTTTGCCGTCCATTTGAAAGTAGCCACCATGTTCACAGGTCAAGAGATCGGCGTCGGCGCCTTCGGCGCCCAAGGAGAACGACAAGAGGTCGTTCTCGGTTGGGTCGTACTCGAGCACTGTCGCGCCCGCGCCGTCGGCGAGCAGCACGGCCATGTTTCGGTCACTCCAGTCGACCCAGCGTGAGAGGTTCTCCGAGCCAATGACGAGCACCCGCTTGTTGCCAGTCTCGAGCAGTCCGTACGCCGTGCGCACGGCGTACATGAAGCCGCTACAGGCGGCGTTGAGGTCCATCGCCGGACAACTCATACCGAGTTCGTGGGCGATCATGGGCGACGTGGCGGGCGTTATGCGATCGGGGGTGGTGGTCGCCAAGATGAGAAAATCGACGTCCTTGGGGTCAACGCCGGCGTCGTCGAGGGCGCGCTGACCGGCAATCACGCCGAGGCTCTTCGCGGATCCGCCGATGCGACGCTCTTTGATGCCCGTGCGCTCGGTGATCCACTCGTCGGTCGTGTCGAGCGTCAAAGAGAGTTCTTCGTTGGTGACAATCCGATCGGGTACGGCCGTGCCCCATCCAATAAAACGAGCGCCCATGTCTCAGCCCTTTCGCTGGCCAGTCATACGAAAAGTCTAGGTGGTGGCCCTAGCTTTGTGAAGGTGCTGGTAAAACCTGCAAAGTACAGCGAGCGACGCAGATAAGTCGATCTTCATCGTCGCGCAGTTCAATGCCCCACACGTGGACGCTGCGACCTTTTCGAAATGGTGTCGCCGTCGCGGTCAAGGTGCCTTTAGTCATGGAGCGAAGGTGCGAGCAGTTCAGCTCTGTGCCGACCACGATCTGATCGGGCCCGACACTCACCGCGCCGCCGATCGACGCGGCGCCTTCGGCCATTAACGCAGAGACGCCGCCGTGCAAGATGCCATAGGGCTGGTGCACCTTGGGGCCGACCTCGACGCTCAAGACAACTTTGTCGGGCGTGGCGAGCACGACGACGATACCGAGTTGGTCGTTCACGTTGGGACGCGAAGAGAAGATGCTGTTGATGATGTCACTCATGGGGGCAGTTTAGAGAGCCGGTAGCCTTCCCCTATGGCTCGACGAGTTGATCTACGAAGCGACACGTTGACCCAGCCAACCCAGGCCATGCGTGACGCCATCGCCTCAGCTCCCGTTGGCGACGATGGCTACGGCGAGGACCCGACGATCAACGCCCTCGAATTGCGTTTCGCGTCGATGGTGCAAAAGGAGTCGGCGGTCTTTGTTCCCTCGGGCGTCATGGCCAATCAGATCGCGCTGCGCGTGCTAGTTAGTCCCGGCGACGTCATCGTCGCGGGTCGCACGCAACACCTCGTGAGTTTTGAGATGGGCGCGGCGGCACGAAACTCCTCGGTGCAATTCGCCACGGTTGATGACACCAATGGATCGTTGTCCATCGCCGACGTACTCGAGGTCATCGACGCCGAGCACGATCACCAACCCCACGTAGCTGCGGTCACCATCGAGAACACCCACATGTTCTCTGGCGGTGCACCCTGGGACGTCGAGAAACTTCGCGCCCTCGCTCTCGCCATTGGTGATCGCCAACTGCACCTCGACGGGGCTCGACTCTTCAACGCCGTCGTCGCGACGGGCACGAGTGCCGGCGAGTACTGCGCGCCAGCGACGACGGTGATGACCTGTCTGTCAAAGGGCCTCTGCGCGCCAGTGGGCTCGTTGCTCGCTGGTCCCGCGGACATGATGGCGCGGGCGCGCGTTGAGCGCAAACGTCTTGGTGGCGCTATGCGCCAGGCCGGCTTCTTGGCGGCGGCCGGACTCGTGGCGCTCGACACTATGGTCGATCGGTTAAAGGACGACCACGATCGCGCGCGTCAATTGGCCGATCTCTTTGCGACCGCTTTTCCCGAGTCGCTCTATGACCCCAGCACCTGTCAGACCAACATCGTGTCCTTCAATCATCCCCAAGCTCGCCAAATCGTCCAAGAGCTCGCCCAACTCGGTGTTGAAGGCGGTACCGTCGCGCCGCGAAGAGCACGCTTCGTGACCCACGCGGGCGTCACCGACGACGACGTTGACTTTGTTGGAGACGTTCTCACGCATTTCGTACCCACGGCGCGTTAGATCACCTTCGTCCCGGCCATTGGTCACGAGACGTTCACCTCATCTCGTTGGAGACGTCGCGGAGGAGGCGGTAGCCTAGGAAGGTTATAAAGGCATCCAATGACTGAAATTCTTCACCTCTCTACGTTTCTGCGCCGTCCGATCTTTGACAGCGGCGGTGACCGGATCGGACGCGTCCAAGACCTGGTCGCGCGTCTAGGCAACGACCCACATCCACCCATTGTGGGCGCCGTGATTCGCATCGAAGGTCGTAATCTCTACGTGCCGATTCGAAAGATCGGCGGGTTGAGCGAAGGTCGCATGACGTTCGAAGGCCGCCGCGTGGACTTACGGCGTTTTGAGCGCCGTCCGGGTGAACTGCTGCTCGCTGAAGACCTCCTCGCGCGCCACCTCATCAACCTTGTGCGAGGTCGCATCATCATCGCCAACGAGATCGAAATCGCAGAAATTGACGGTCGCTGGGAGGTCGTAGGGGTCGATCCAGGTAGGCGTTCGTTCTTGCGCCGTCTTCTCGGACCTCAAATCGGCTCGCACGTGCAGATCGACTCCATTGTTGACTTCGCGTCCATTGAACCTTTCGTGGGTCACGTTCCCACGGCGCGACTGCGCATCCCGTACCGCAAACTCGCCAAGTTGCACCCCGCCCAGATCGCCGACCTCGTCGAACAGGCCAGTCACGAAGAGGGTGAAGAGATCATCGAAGCAGTGGGCCTCGACCGAGAACTCGAAGCCGACGTCTTCGAAGAACTCGACACGACGCACCAGTTGGAGTTCCTCGAATCGCGAAGTGACGCTGAAGCCGCGAAACTGCTCTCACGCATGGAGCCCGACAACGCCGCGGACCTGATCACCGAGATCGACCAAGATCGGCGACTGCCGATTCTCGAGCTGCTGGCAAATGATCAACAGACTAAAGTGCGTCAGCTTCTCTCCTATAACGCGGACACTGCCGGGGGACTGATGAACCCCGATTTTGTCTCGGTCCCGTCGAGCGCCACGGTCGCCGACGCGCTCGACGCGATTCGAACCTCGAGCGTGCCCGCCGAATCTCTTCATGCTGTCTTCGTGCTCGACGACCAAGGTCAGCCAATCGGCGCAGCGTCGATTGCGCCTCTCGTTCGCGCGCGCCCGAGCGAACTGGCCCTCAGTGTCGCGAAAACCCAGATGCAGCACGTGCATCCCCAGTGGGACCTGCACCAGGTTTCGAGAAAAATGAGTGACTTCAATCTGACGGTTTTGCCGGTGCTCGATAACGAGCACTCCAAGATGATTGGCGTCGTGACAGTCGACGACCTACTCGAAGAGCTACTGCCCCAGGGCTGGCGCGCCGAGTTCGGCATGGGCGCGGTGGAGGAGTAACTATGAGCCACTTCCCTAAAGGTCACGTTCTAAGGGGGCTTCTCTGAAACCCCCTAGTACCAGCCGCGAGGCTACTGACGTACCGACACGACTTCGCCCGTACCTAAAGGAGAGCGCCTAGCCCCCTTTGGTCGCCCCGTGGTTGTTTCGCCAAACGACCACGACACGACGAAAGGAGGTGGAACGTGCAGCGCGAACAGTCGAACGAATCGCAGCTCAAGGGTGCCGTCGGCACTTCGAGAACGAACCAACAACGTGGCCGAAGCGTCACGCGAGCGTACCGTCAACTTTCGACGGGCTACCTCGACGCCGCGTCGATCACTTCCGCCTTCGTCACGACAAGCTTCTCGGCTCTTTTTGAAGAGTCCAAGGGTCACTGAGGTCGACGGTCATGGACGACAACACACCAAAGATCGAACGTCCCACGGCCGTCTTGGACTCTGCGCACGTCGGTGACATTCAAGGCGCTTTCGGAACGATTGGCCAGCACGACGTAGGGGCGCGCAACTCGTGGAAGGCGCGCGTGCTCACGATGTTCGCCATCATGGGACCGGGTCTTATCGTCATGATCGGCGACAACGACGCCGGCGGTGTCGCCACGTACTCCCAAGCCGGCCAGAACTTCGGTCTGACGTTGCTCTGGACACTGCCGCTACTCATCCCAGTCCTCGTCGTAAATCAAGAGATGGTCGTTCGCCTTGGCGCAGTCACCGGTGTCGGACACGCTCGACTTATCAACGAACGATTCGGCCGGTTCTGGGGTGCCTTTTCCGTGGGCGATCTCTTTATTCTTAACTTTCTCACCATCGCGACCGAGTTCATTGGGGTGAGCCTCGCGCTCGGTTACTTCGGCGTGAGTGAGTACATCTCGGTGCCGTTCGCGGCATTGGCCCTCATCTTGATGACGGCGTCGGGGAGTTTTCGCCGTTGGGAGCGGTTCATGTTCGTCTTCGTCTTTGCGAACTTTCTCGTCATCCCTCTCGCCATCTTTCGCCACCCCCACCTCCAGCCCTTTCTCCACGGTTTAGTGATCCCCGGGGTCAAGGGTGGGTTCAACTCCACCTCGGTGCTCTTGATCATGGCGATCGTGGGTACCACCGTGGCGCCGTGGCAACTTTTCTTTCAACAGTCGAATATTGTCGACAAACGCATAACGCCGAGGTGGATCAATTACGAACGGCTCGACACCGTGCTCGGTTCGCTCATCACAGTATTCGCCGCGGCGGTCATGATGTCCGTTGTCGCTATTGCCTTCGCCAAAACACCCTTGGCCGGACATTTTCAAAACGCCAGGGCAATCTCGACTGGCTTGCAGAAGTACGTTGGCAACGCGGCGGGGACGCTCTTCGCGATCATTCTATTGAACGCGTCGATCATCGGCGCCGCGTCGGTCACGTTGGCGACGTCGTACGCGTTTGGTGACATGTTCGGCGCCAAGCACTCATTGCATCGTGGCTGGCGAGACGCGAAGTTCTTCTACACTGTCTTTTCAGCAATGGTGATCGCCGCGGCCGGCATTGTCATCATTCCCGGCGCGCCGTTGGGCTTGATTACGACGAGCGTGCAGGCCCTCGCCGGAATTCTGTTGCCGAGCGCCACGGTGTTCTTGTTGCTGCTGTGCAATGACAAAGAGGTACTGGGACCGTGGGTTAACAAACTGTGGTTGAACATCATCGCGAGTGTGATCGTCTCCATTCTCTTGATGATGTCCCTAGTGCTGATGATGACGACGCTCTTCACGTCGATCAACGTCAACAATTTGGCCCTCGTGCTGGGTGCCGTGCTCGTCGTCTCGTACATCATCGGCCTCGTCGTAATCGTGAAAACTCGTTCGCGACGGGTGCCGATCTCAGACGAGGACTACAAGAGTCGCGCGTCGTGGCGAATGCCGTCAATCAACCTTCTCAGTCGACCCAAGTGGTCGCGAGGCCGACGCGTTGGCATGTACCTCCTGCGTGGTTACCTCGTCGTCGCGGTGATAATGCTGATCGTGAAGGGCCTGCAACTCGGATTTCACAAGTGACGCGCCGTCGCGTTCGCGTTCACGCGTTGAACGTAGGAGATTTCTCCCGACTCTCGTGCGTCGAGCGCGTCGTCCAACGAGCAGGCTCGTAGTCTCTCAAGATGAGCTTCTTGCCCACACTCGTGTGCGTACACGCGCATCCCGATGATGAGGCCTTCTTCGCTGCCGGCGCCGTGGCTCACTATGCCGATCTCGGCCACCGCGTCGTGCTCATTACTTGCACGAACGGTCAGTTGGGCATTGATCAAGCTGGTCGTGCGGGTTCGGACCCTGCGCACGATTCGTTGACGACGAGAAGCGTGCGCGCCGGCGAACTGCAGCGCGCCGCGGCGCTTCTGGGCTTTTCCAGGGCCGTGTCGCTCGGTTACGACGACTCGGGCATGGCGGGTTGGACCCAGAACGAGCGACCGAGCGCGTTCATGAACGCCGACGTCGACGCGGTCGCCGAGACGCTGGCGTCGATCTTTGATGAAGAACAAGCAGTTGTCGTCGTGACGTATGACGAGAAGGGCTTTTACGGACATCCCGACCACGTGATGGCGAACGTGGTGACGCGTCGCGCGCTCGACTTCGCTAAGGGCGTCGAGCGCCTCTACTATCCGGTCGTACCCCGCGGCGTGATCACGACGTTCGTCGACGGCGCGAGGGATCTCGGTCTCTCACTACCTGCGTGGGTATTGGAGGCGGGAACGAACGTGCCCGACGAGTTGGTAACTACGACACTCGACGCGCGCGACTACGCGACGCAGAAGCAAGCCGCGATGGCAGCCCACGCGTCTCAGGTCGACAATGACGACGTTGTTCGAATGAACGAGGATCTCTTTACACTGCTCTTTGGCACTGAGTACTACCAGCGCGCGTGGAGTCGCTACGCCGCGAACGGTGACCACGCCGATCTCTTTGGAGGACTTTCATGGGACTGACATTTTTGGCGGTGCACGCGCACCCCGATGACGAGGCCAGTTCGACGGGCGGGACGTATCGTCTGCTCGCCGATCAAGGCGTGCGCACTGTGCTCGTGACGTGCACGAACGGCGAGTGCGGCGACGCGCTCGATGGCGCTAAGCCCGACGCGGATCACCACGACGGCGACGACGTGGCGAAAGTTCGCGCCGTGGAACTCAACAACGCCGTGAAGATCCTCGGCATCGATCGCCTCTTGCGTTTGGGATACCGCGATTCAGGTATGAAGGGCTGGCCCCAGAACGACGACCCCGAGTCGTTTTGGGCGACGCCCGTCGACGTCGCGGCCACGCGACTCGCCGCGATACTGCACGAAGAGCGCCCCCAGGTTGTGGTGACCTACAACGACTACGGCTTCTACGGCCACCCTGACCACATCCAGGCTCATCGCATCACGATGGCAGCGCTCGAACTGCTCGACTATGAACCGACGCTCTACTTCAATGCCATTCCCAACTCCGTAATGGAGGGCATGCGAGAGCGCTGGGAGCAAGAAGAGCGCGAGAAACAAGAAGTCGACGCGGCCAAGGGTATTGTTCGAGCACCCGAGGTCGACGACGACGAGCGCATCGAGATCGGAACGCCCGATGAATTGATCGACGCCGCGATTGACGTGAGCTCGGCGAATGACGCGAAGTTCGACGCACTCGCCGCGCATCACTCACAGATCGCCGAGTCATTTTGGATGACAATGGGTCGCGAGCAGTTCAAGAAGGTGATGCGTACCGAGTGGTTCGTGCGCGTCACGAACCCGATGAACCTCTCGGGAAAAGTGGACGATATCTTTGCGGGCTACCGATAACTAGTAGCGGTAGGTGTCGGGCTTGAAGGGTCCCTCCACGGCGACACCGATGTAGTCAGCTTGTTGCTTCGTAAGCGTCGTTAACTTCACTCCGAGCGCGTCGAGGTGCAGTCGCGCGACCTTCTCGTCGAGCAACTTTGGCAGCACGTAGACCTTCTTCTCGTAGTTCTCCTTGTTCTCGAAGAGCTCGATCTGGGCCATGGTCTGGTCCGTGAAGGAGTTGCTCATCACGAAGCTCGGGTGTCCCGTAGCGTTGCCGAGATTGAGGAGACGACCCTCCGAGAGCACGATGATGGCGCGGCCACTGGGCAGTGTCCACTTGTCAACTTGGGGCTTTATAGTTTCGCGCTCTACGCCAGGAATACTGGCCAGTCCCGCAATGTCAATCTCGTTGTCGAAGTGGCCGACGTTGCCGAGCACCGCTAAGTGTTTCATGAGCTTCATGTGTTCAACGGTGACGATGTCACGGTTGCCGGTCGCGGTGATGACGAAGTCCGCCTGGGGCAGCGCTTCTTCCAGCGTGATGACTTGGAAGCCGTCCATCGCCGCCTGCAGCGCACAGATCGGGTCGATCTCGGTGATGATGACGCGCGCGCCCTGGCCACGCAGCGATTCGGCAGATCCTTTGCCGACGTCGCCGTAACCACAGACGACCGCGACCTTGCCACCGATCAAGAAGTCGGTAGCGCGATTGAGTCCGTCAATGAGGGAGTGGCGAATGCCGTATTTGTTGTCGAACTTGGACTTCGTGACCGCGTCGTTCACATTGATCGCGGGAAAGAGCAAGACACCGTCGCGTTCCATTTCGTAGAGTCGGTGCACGCCGGTCGTCGTCTCTTCGGAGACACCAATGATGCCCTTCGCCATCGGTTCGAAGATCTTCTCGCCTCTTGAGATGATGTTGTGCAAGAGCGCCAAGATCACTCGGTACTCTTCAGAGTCGGCTGACTCGGGGGCTGGCACGAAGCCCGCCCGCTCGAACTCGAGACCTTTGTGGACGAACAGCGTGGCGTCTCCACCATCGTCGAGGATCATCGTTGGTCCGTCGTGACCGGGCCAGCGAAGTAGTTGCTCAGTGCACCACCAATACTCTTCGAGCGACTCACCTTTCCAGGCGAATACCGGCACGCCCGCAGGGTTGTTCGCGGTGCCCGAAGGACCGACGACAATGGCGGCGGCGGCGTGATCTTGCGTCGAGAAGATGTTGCAGCTCACCCAACGCACGTCGGCGCCCAAGGCAACGAGGGTTTCGATCAACACGGCCGTTTGAATCGTCATGTGCAATGAGCCCGCGATACGTGCCCCCTTCAAGGGTTTCGTGTTGGCGAATTCGGCTCGCATGGCCATGAGGCCGGGCATTTCGTGCTCGGCCAGTTTGATCTCGGCGCGACCGAAGCCGGCGAGTGCGAGGTCCGCAACTTTAAAATTAAAGGCGTCAGAGGTCATGATTCTCCTAGGAGTAGGTGGTTTCCAGGCGCCGACCTCTGTCGTAGTCGCCTGGGTAAATCGTAGCGCTTATACGCCCACTCTGAACTCAACCACGTCCCCGTCGCGCATCACGTACTCCTTGCCCTCGACGCGCGCTTTGCCAGCCGCTCGTACGGCCGTCATCGACCCGGCCGCGATCAGGTCGACGAAGGAAACGACTTCGGCCTTGATGAAGTGCTTTTGGAAATCCGTATGAATCTCGCCCGCAGCCTCGGGCGCGGTTTCGCCCTTATGAATTGTCCAGGCACGAGCCTCCTTAGGTCCGGCCGTGAGAAACGTCTGTAGACCGAGCGTTGAAAAACCGACGCGCGACAGCTGGGCGAGACCAGACTCGGCTTGGCCGTAGGACTGCAAGAGCTCGAGCGCTTCGTCGTCGTCGAGTTCAGAGAGCTCCGCTTCGACCTTCGCACACAGCACCACCGACGGGGACGGAGCGACCGATGCATGGAGATCGTTTCTGCGTTCTTTATCGGCGAGTGTCGCTTCGTCCACGTTGAAGACGTAGATAAAGGGCTTATCGGTCAAGAGGTGTAGATCGTAGAGCAGTGTCCGGTCGAGTTCTTTGCCGATCTGAGAGATGACTCGTCCCTCGTTGAGGGCGAGTTGCGTCTTTTTCACTTCGGCCAATTTGACGCTCGCTTCACCGCCGCGTTTTGCTTCACGTTCGAGTCGCGCGGCGGCGCGCTCAACGGTCTGTAAGTCCGCGAGGATGAGTTCGGTCTCAATGGTGGCGACGTCGCTCGCTGGATCGATTTTCCCGTCCACGTGAATCACGTCGTCATCTTCAAAGACACGCACGACTTCACAGATCGCGTCGGACTCTCTAATGGCGGCGAGGAATTGGTTCCCGAGGCCTTCACCGGTCGAAGCGCCGCGTACAATGCCCGCGATATCCACGAAGGTTACGGTCGCCGCGATGATCTTTTCTGAGTGAAAGAGTGACGCGAGAATTTGAAGTCGCTCATCCGGCACGGCGACGATGCCGACGTTGGGCTCAATTGTCGCGAAGGGGTAGTTGGCCGCGAGCACGTGATTCTTCGTGAGCGCGTTGAAGAGCGTTGATTTTCCGACGTTCGGCAGTCCGACGATGCCAATGGAGAGCCCCATAGAAGGCTCAAGGCTACCGCAAAGTATTCGCGAGATCTTGAGTCGTTTGCACGCGATGATTACGTGTTGGTGTCCATAAACGACCGGCTCCGACAAGGCGCGATGGTACGTCGGTGCGCGGTGGTGCGTCCTCTACAGTCGTTGAGATGAATGACGTCAGCGTGGTCGAAGGTTTCATTCCCTTTGGTGAATGGCAAACGTGGTATCGCGTCACGGGCGATCTCACGTCGCCTTTGACGCCGCTCGTCGTGGTGCATGGTGGACCGGGCTGCTCGCACGACTACCTCGACGTGCTGAAAGAGATTGCTCACTCTGGTAGAGCAGTCGTGCACTACGACCAGGTCGGTGGTGGGCGATCGACGTTGCTGCCCGACAAGGCCCCCGAGTTCTGGACGGTTGACCTCTTCTTGTCCGAATTGGACAACTTGTTGGCTTATTTCGGAATTACCGAGCGCTACCATTTCCTCGGCCAATCGTGGGGTGGCATGTTGGGAGCGGAGCACGCGATTCGCCGCCCCGCGGGACTTCGGGCGCTCATCTTGAGCAACTCGCCCGCGTCGATGGTGCTGTGGGCGAGCGAAGCGAAGCTGCTCCGCGCTGAGTTGCCCCCAGAGATTGAAGCCGCGCTCGATCGACACGAAGCTAACGGCACGACGAATGATCCCGAGTACTTGGCGGCAACCCAGACCTACTACGACGAGCACGTCTGTCGGGTAGTACCTAATCCGCCCGAGCTTGTTCGCACTAACGAATTCATGGCGAACGATTCGACCGTCTACAACACCATGAACGGCCCGAACGAGTTCTTCTGTATCGGGACGCTACGTGATTGGAGCGTGGTCGATCGGGTGCACGCGATAAACGCCTCGACGTTGTTGCTGTCGGGCCGTTTCGACGAAGCGACGCCCGCGACGGTGCAACCGTTCTTTGACAACATTCCAAACGTTCGCTGGGAGATCTTCGAGAACTCCAGCCATATGCCCTTTATTGAAGAACCAGAGCGGTACCGAGAGGTCGTGGAGGCTTTCCTCGCTGATCACGACGAGTAATCGTGTCAGAAGCTAAGCGGGATCTTCGTATCAAGGTGTTTGGAGTGACGCGCATCCCTTATGACTCTTGACCGATCGACTGGATTTTCGACTAGACGAGATTCGTGAAGAGATTTACTGACCGAGCCGACGCGGGGCGTCAGTTGAGCGCGCGAGTTGGCGAGCTTCCGGGTTTGGGGGGTTGTGTCGTCGTAGGACTTCCTCGTGGAGGCGTACCAGTCGCTTTCGAGGTTGCGCGCGCACTCATGTCTCCACTCGACGTGCTCGTCGTTCGAAAAGTTGGCGTGCCGTCGCAACCCGAGCTGGCAATGGGGGCAATTGGCGAGGGCGCCGTGGAAGTGATTGACGAGCGCATGATGAAATCGACGAACGTCAGCATTGGCGAGTATGAGGTCGTCGCAACTCGAGAACGAAGTGAGTTAGAACGACGTGTTCTCAAATATCGCGGCCGTGACGATCCGGCGCCCATCGCTGGCAAGTTGGTCATCATTGTTGACGACGGTGTCGCAACGGGATCGACGGCTCGAGCGGCCCTTCGAGTCGCGAAGGCTCGAGGTGCGTCGAGACTGGTGTTGGCGGTGCCGGTGATCTCTGGAGGCGCTTTGCAGAGTCTTCGAGGTGAGGTGGACGACGTGGTCGCGCTCGTCGTCGTCGATGGACCCTTCGCGGTGGGTGAGTGGTACGAACATTTTGATCAGACTTCGGATGAAGAGGTCATGAGGTGCCTTTCGCGGGCGAAGAACTTCGTCGCTTCGTCTCCTCAAGAAGAAACTGGTCGCCGTGGCGATGCTCCCAGGGGAGCTGAGTGAAGGCATTCTCTTTCCTCCACCGACGCGGCGTGGGTAACATGCCGCCAGGGAGGTGAATGTAATGGGTAGTTATTTTCGATTGGTGGCAGCGGGACCATTGTTCTTCGTAAGTTCGTGGGTCCTCATGCTCTTCGCCGGCATTGTCGCGCACGACGTTGGCATCCACCCATTTGGTTATCTCACGTCGATGGTCGTAACCATTGGACTCTGGCTGGCGGTGGCGCCGGCAATTGCTGCGGTTTCTCGGGGCCGCCACGGCTGGGGGCATCACTGAGTAATTGGCTACTCGTTCGCTTGCTTTGCGCGTGAGACGCTACGTCGAGTTGAATGACAGTAGTAACGAAGTCGTGATGACGGGTGCAGTGCGCGGAGCCGTTTCGGTCATTGTTCGCTGCTCGTTTAGTTGATGGGAAAGGGTGTCGCATGGACGTACAGAAACTCATGAACCGGGTATCTCAGAACTTCTCAGTGAGTCGAGCCTTTGGTACTGCGTACGAGAAGGACGGGACACTGGTTATTCCCGTGGCACTCGTAACGGGTGGCGGCGGTGGCGGAGAAAATTCGCCAGCAACTTCGACACCAGAATCGTCTGACATCGACAAATTGAATGAGTCTCTTGAGGGTGGTCGGTCGAAAGACCAGTCGGACATGGGCGCTGGAGCAGGATTTGGTGGAGCGGTCCTGCCACTTGGCGTGTACGTCGTAAAAGATGATCAAGTCAGCTGGGTTCCTGTCGTGAACGTGGCCTGCGTCATTGGCGGACTCTGTGTACTGCGACTCCTTGGCATTATGGGCAAACGTCGACGGCGCCACCACCGATCCTGATCGTTCGTTGAGA
>DAIQOO010000118.1:0-5212 GCA_036787845.1 Acidimicrobiales bacterium | reverse complement strand
CAATCCCCGGCAAGTAGCGAAGCTTCTGCTCCTCGTTGCCAGCGATCATGATCGGGCCGGTGGGAAGACGGGTTAGGAGCAGCATGAGTCCAAGCACGTTGGAGTACTTCGTCACCTCTTCAATGGCGATCGTCAATCCCAAAATTCCTGCGCCCGACCCTCCGTACTCTTCGGGAATGCAGAGGCCCAAAAGATCGGCTTTTTTGAATTCGTCGAAAATGTCTTGGGGGTACACTCCCGTGCGGTCGATCTCGCGAGCTCGAGGCTTGATCTTTTCTTGTGCGAGTCGTCGCACGCTTTGTTGGAGTTCACCAAGTTCTGGAGAGAGTTCGAAGTTCATAGCCAAAAAGTTAGCCCGGTTCTCTCCAATTGTTGCTAGCTCCATCCCGGCTGAACGATATCGAGCGGGACAACCCAAGCGGCCCAGGGAAACGCCAAACTACTTAAGTGCCGTCGCGTCGACGGTAAGGCTCTCTTTACGAGCCGCCACGAGCACGTCACGGGCGACGATACTCGGACGCACGTGCGTGCCGAGATCGAACTCCCCTGCTCGGTCACTTCGAATATCGACGCGAACAGGTATCTCACCTACTTGCACGACCAAGCGCGTGACGGCGCCAAGAAAACTCTTACGAGTGACGAAGCCCTTTCCTTCGGGATCGACTTCGATGGCGATGTCCTCTGGTCGCAAGAGCGCGTCAGCGGATCCCATCACCGCGTTCGCGTCGCCACTTCGCACCACGCAACGTTGCCCAAATATGATGACGTCACTTCCCGAACGTTCGACGGGAACCCTGCTCGAGATTCCGACGAACTGCGCGACGAACGCGGTAGCGGGACGGGCGTACAGCTCAGAGGGCGTGGCGACTTGTTCGACGTGACCCCGCGACATTACGCACACTCGATCAGCCATCGAGAGGACCTCTTCTTGGTCGTGCGTGACGAAGACGGTCGTAATAGCGAGGCGCTGTTGGAGCGATCGAATCTGATCACGCAGTTCAGTCCGCACCATTGCGTCGAGTGCCGACAACGGTTCGTCAAGCAAGAGCACGCGCGGTTCAATGGCGAGAGCGCGCACCAGGGCGACTCTTTGTTGTTGTCCCCCGGACATCTGGTGAGGGTATTTCGTCGCCTGGTCGCTAAGACCCACCATCTCCAAGAGTTCGCCAGCTTTCTGGCGACGAACCTGGGAGCTCTGGCGACGCATACGCAGACCAAAGGCAACGTTATTGAGCGCGTTCATGTTCGGAAAGAGTGAGTAGCTCTGAAAGACCATTCCCATATCACGCTTTCTAGCGCTGACATTGGACAGTTCGACACCATCAACCACCACGCGACCGCTGTCCAAAAGTTCAAAGCCCGCGAGTACGCGAAGTGCCGTCGTCTTGCCACAACCAGAGGGACCAAGCAGCGCCATAAACTCACCCGGCGCGATGTCCAGTGAAAGACCGTCGAGAGCTCGAACCTTGCCGAAGCTTCGCACCAAGTTCTGAAGACTGACCGACGCACCGGTGTCCGGCGTGCGTGGCGTGGACAAATTGGTCTTCGGCGTTTCTTTCATCTGGGTCATTGAGTACCTGTCTTCCTTCGCGTGTAACGAGACTGTGACCTGTCGAGCGAGACCACGAGCACGAGCAGGATCCACGTACCGACGAGTCCTAGCATTGACGCCGCAACTTGAATATGTCCGTTGGCTGCTCCCTGGAAATTCACGATCCACACGGGAATCGTCGTCCACAGATCAAGACTCGCCATCGTGAATTCGCCAAGGACGAGAGCCATCGTCAGTACCGTCGCGGAAAGTAACGCTGGGCGAATATTCGGCAAGACAATCCTCCACATGGTCTTTATCCAGTTTCCACCGAGGGAACGTGACGCCTCCGTGAGCGTCTTCAGGTCAATCGCGCTAAGACCCGCGTCAAGCGAGCGATAGACAAACGGCATTGCGAGGATGACGTACATGAAGCTCAGCAAGTATGGCGACGACTTCGCCCACAGCGGATACACACTCAAGACCCCCGCGATAAGCACGATTGGTGGAATGACTATCGGCAGCACGGTCACAAATTCAAGGAGCCGACGCATCCTGGGCAGTTTGAGGTGCACGTAAATGGCGGTCGGCACCATGAGCAACGACGAAAGAATGACGGTCACGAGTGCGAGCTTCAAGGACAACGCCAGCGCGCCGGTAAATCCGGGTGACGAAGGGAGTTCCTGGATGGTCTGAAACGAAAAGTGACCGGCGATGTTCTCGAGTGAGAACTTGATACCCGCGTAGAGCGGGATGAAGAAGTAGGCGCCAGCCAGAAATAAGACAACGAAGCGCCACCAGCGAATTCGTCGACGCTTCTTCGGCGGTTCCGCCGGAGCAGGTTGATCTTCCAGCGCGGCTTCTTCGAAGCCGTAACGAGCGCCACTTAGCGAAGCCATTTCGATGCTCTCCTTTGAACGAGCCCATAGAGAATCATCGTGATTGAAAGTATGATCAACATGCCTAACGCGATGGCGTAACCGACGTTGACCTGTCCGGCAATGACGTTCCCATTGAGGAAATTGCCGATCTGAATGGGTGAGAGAGCGATAAGTCCGAGCGTGAGCGACTCGGCCGTCGCGTACGCGGCGAACGCGCTCCCAAAAAGCAGCAGCATGCCGCCCAGAATCGACGGCAATAAGACGGGAACGCCAACGTATCGCCAGTAGTTCCAACTCGAGGCGCCCATATTCTCTGCCGCTTCGCGCCATGATTGGCGGAGTCCTCCCAGCGCCGGCGTTATGACGAGCACCATGAGGGGAAGCTGGAAGTACATGTACACGAACACCACACCAGAGAACGTTAAGAGATCGAATCCAAAGTTAGAAAGATTAAGACCAACGGCATTAAGCCAGAGGGTAAGTACGCCGGTAGATCCCAACGTGGCGATGAACATGAAGGTGAGGTTGATACCTCCAAAGTTCGCCAACACCCCCGAGGCGGTCGTCGTAAGACGTCGAAGAATCGTGCTGTTGGAAGTTTGAATTGCGTAGGCGAGAAAGACCCCAAGGATGCCGGGAACTATCGAAGAAATGAGTCCCAACTTGATGCTGTTCTCAAATCCCACGAGGAAGATGCCATGTGTCACTTGGTGCACGTTGCTCAGCGTCCAACCGCCATGCTCACCGCGAAAAGCGAAGTAGATAACGCCAAACGTGGGAACGCCAAGACCCAGCAAGGTGTAAATGAGAAACGGGGCCATCGCGATCGTGGGCCCGCTCTTGCGAAGAACTTTGCGCACGAAACTCGTGGCACCGAACATCGCGACGCCTGACTCAGACACCGAAGTACCTGAGTCAGGCGACGCGACACTACTTTTTGACATGAGTGAAGTATGCCCGGGCTAGAAGCTATCCACCGACCTTGGTAGCCCACGTGTTGTTGATGACCGTGGCCGCGTTGGCAATCTGTGCCGTGGTGGGGAATAGAGGCTTAGCGCTCGCTGGCAACACGGGCAACTTCGCTACCCACGCCTTATTGGCCGTGCCGTGTGCTTGCATGTACGCCAATTCCGCCGGACGAGCTTCTCCCTGCAACCAAAGATTCTGACCGGTTACCGAGTAGAGGTACTCCTCCCAAAGGCGCGCCGCCGCGGGGTCTGGTGCTGATGCGTTGATCGCTTGTGAGTAGTACTCACCCACTGCTGCGTCACTCGGCACCACGACTTTCCATCCCTTCACCGCGGGCGTAATGCCACTGGCCTGGAGATAGTCCCACCAGAGCACGATGTTGGTCGTGCCACTCTGGACCGTCGTCGAGCTAGCAATGGTGTTCACGAAAACGCCGTTCTTGTTCAACGTCGCAAAGAAGTTCACGCCGGGCGCGACGTTGCTGAGTGAACCACCATTCGCTACCGCCGCCGCCTGCACCGCGGCGAGAGCTGAGTTGGACGTCAGAGGACTGTTATTGAGTCCTATCTTGTAGCCGCCAGCCTTGGTTTCTTTCAGCATCGCCTTGAACGAAGTCGGACACACTTTGACGGTCTTGGTGTTGCAGCCAATTGCGACGTACCCGCCGTAGTCGTCAAACCAGTACCCATTCGCGTCTTTCAACGCGGCGGGAATCTCGCTCCACGTCGACACCTTGTAGGGCGCCAACTGCTTACTTGTTTGCGCCGTAAGTGCGTAACTCGTTCCAACGTCGATGACGTCAGGGGCAGTGGAGCGCCCCTTGTCCACCTTCAGCGCTAGAATCTCTTGAGCGCTGGAGCCCGCTGGGTTTTCCGAAGTGATCTTGATGCCGTACTTCTTTTGGAAGCCGCTAATGATGGCGCCGTAGTTAGCCCAGTTATTCGGTAGCGCGATGACATTAAGTTTGCCTTCCGCCTTCGCGGCGGTTACTAACGCAGCCATCGACGTCGACCCACTCGCGCTGAGGTGCGTCACCGTCGCCCAGTTCACGCTCGAGGCCCCGCCAGCGGACATCGATCCAACCGAAACTCCAACGGCCGCCACACTGGCCATCGTTGCCGCGGCGACTATCGCCGACTTGAACTTTCTATGTGCCATTCGCAGGTCCTCTCTGAATTGCAAGCCGCCCAATTGACCGCTCGGCGAAAGACTATCGGTTGCCCGGCGGACTCGACAAATAGCTCAATCGGGTCGAAGACCGACGACACCCCGTTGTTTGCTTGAGTTTCCAGTGGATACGTCGTTTCCATTCACGTCGTGGTCACGTCCATTTTTCTCCGTCGTGGCAGAAAGTTCATTTCAAATAATGGCGAAGGATTGTGCACGTCACCTCTAGTGCTCGACGAAGTCGTGCGACGTAAACGATCATTGCGTTGACCTGCCGATCGGTGACGTGAATAAGTTCGAGATTCGGCCACTTATGAACTCAGGTCACTCGGATATTTGAGCAATCACGTTGCACGTCGTGAAATCGGTGCGTGGCGAGCAGTGTGACAACATGGCTCAATGACGACTTTGCGCCGCGACGAGCAACTTCACGCGCTCGCGAGCGCCACCTTTGACGTCGTCGTCATTGGAGCGGGAATGACCGGAGCGGGCGTCGCTCTCGACGCTGCCTCTCGAGGACTACGCGTAGCCCTCATCGACGGAGGCGACGTCGCCTCTGGTACGAGCTCGAAGTCTTCCAAAATGGTGCACGGCGGTCTTCGTTATCTCCAGCAGAGAGAGTTTCGCTTGGTCTACGAGAACCTCCGTGAACGTCAACGACTCT
>DAIQOO010000117.1:0-5221 GCA_036787845.1 Acidimicrobiales bacterium | reverse complement strand
GGGCCATCGCGTGGCCGTCGCCGGTGCTCTCCCACGAGTTTGACGTGAACTTCCACGACTTGCCGATGCCCCCGGTCGCCAGGATGACGCTCTTGGCTTGAAAGGTGACGAATTCGCCGGTCGCTCGCCAATAACCCACACAGCCCGCAATGCGACCGTCGTCGTCGTGCACGAGTTTGAGGACCTTGCACTCCATGAAGACGTCGGTACCCATCGAGACGACTTTTTGTTGGAGCGTGCGAATCAGCTCTAGACCCGTTCGGTCGCCCACGTGGGCGAGGCGCGCGTAGCGGTGACCACCGAAGTCGCGCTGGAGGATCTTGCCGTCCTTCGTGCGGTCAAAGAGCGCACCCCACTGTTCGAGCTCCCGCACGCGATCGGGCGACTCTTTCGCGTGCAGTTCGGCCATGCGGTAGTTGTTCAAGTATTTGCCCCCGCGCATCGTGTCGCGGAAGTGAACCATCCAGTTGTCTTCGGCGTAGATGTTGCCCATGGCGGCGGCTATGCCGCCTTCGGCCATGACGGTGTGGGCTTTACCGAGCAGCGACTTGGTGACGATGCCCACCTTCATGCCGCGCTGCTTCGCTTCGATGGCGGCACGAAGTCCCGCGCCGCCAGCGCCGATGATGAGTACGTCGTACTCGTGGTGTTCGTATGTTGGTTCGCTCACGACAGGTTCCTTCGATCTAGAAAATCTTGTAGTCGGTGAGGGCGCCCGAGGCGACGAGTCGCACGTAGACGTCCGCGAGGGCGACGACCATCAACGAAGCCCACGCGAAGTTCATGTGCTTGGCGTTGAGCGGCGTGAGGAACTTCCAGATGCGATAGCGCAGCGGATGAGCCTTGAAACTGCGCACCCCACCGCCGCAGAGGTGACGACACGCGTGACAGGAGATTGAATAGAGCCACAGCAACACCGCGTTCGCGACGAGCACGAGCGTGCCCACGGTCACGCCCCAGCCGAGACCGGGCTGGCGAAATGCGCGCACCGCGTCGTAGGAGAGCAGCACATTGAAGACCAGGCCCGCGTAAAAGAAGTAGCGGTGCGCGTTCTGCATCAGCAGTGGAAAGCGCGTCTCGCCCGAGTAGGAACCGTGCGCGTCAGCAACGGCGCAGGCCGGCGGCGACCACCAAAAGGCGCGGTAGTAGCTGCGTCGGTAGTAGTAGCAGGTGAGGCGAAAGCCCAGGGGAAAGATCAAGATAAGGAGCGCCGGCGACAGCGTCCAGCCGTTAAAGGCGAAGCCCGCCTTCGTGCCCGGCACGCAGTCACTGGCGATGCACGGCGAGTAAAAAGGGCTGACGAGGTCGCGGTGCACGTTGGCGCCCACGTAGTAGTACTTGTTCTGAAACGCCGCCCACGTGGAGTAGATGACGAACGCGGTGAGGATCGATACGGTGACGACCGGCTGGAGCCACCACCGATCGTGGCGCAACGTCGCTTCGTCGGGACCGCCCCTCGTACCCCCTAGTTGAACCTTCGTCGAACTCTCTAGGGCCGTCACTGACACTCCTCGTTAGTGCACCACTGTGAAACGCACACCGCTTTCCATACTAGGCAGCATCGCCACGTCGCTAAAGACGAGAGCGGACCTTTCACGTACTTGAAAAGAAATCATCGCGCAACGTTGTACGAGATCGAACTAGTGTGTGCCGCCGCGACGGCCTTCGGACGTGCCGCCGAACATCGCCCACACCACGAGGCCGAGTCCTGGCACTAACAGCCAGATGCCAAAGACCAGCGCGAGGACGATGAAGAACGCGCCCATGCCTAGGGTGAAGGGCCATATTGACGTGCCCGGAAAGGCGCCCACGACGCCGGCGCCTTGAGCTTGGGTGGCTTGGGGATCGTCTTCGGGGCGAGGCTTCATACGACGGCTCCACCAGTAGTAGTAACCACCGGGCAAGAAGCAGAGCAACATGCCCGAAAACATCATGACGCTGCCCGCGTTCTCGTGGCCCCAGTTCCAGTAGACGGCGACCATGACGCCAAAGAAGAGTCCGAAACTCAAGAGGACTTTCGATTCAACCCTCATGCGCTGGGCACCTCGGCGCTAGGCGCTTCGTGGTGATGCCCGTGCTCGGCCGCGGTGTGACCCGGGTGGTTGTAGTCCCACGTCGGACGTTCCGAGCGAATCTGGGGAAGACGATAGAAGTTGTGGTGCGGCGGCGGCGAGGTCGTGAACCACTCGAGCGTGTGGCCGTCCCACGGGTTATCGCCGGCGGGATACTTCTTCCAGCTGAAGCCGACGTTCACGACGAAGGCGATCGTGGAGACGCCAATGAGTATCGCACCAACGGTGGACCATTCATTCAGGTACTGCCATGAAGGGTGCAGTGCGTACGTCGCGATGCGTCGAGGCATTCCTCTCAGTCCAAGGAGATACTGGGGCAGCGTAAAGAGCTGCGTGCCGATGAACAAGAACCAGAACTGAAACTTGCCAATTCTCTCGTTCAATAAGTAGCCGGTGATCTTGGGACCCCAGTAGTAGAGACCACCCATCGCGCCCATGAGTAGTGCCATCACGATGGAGTGGAAGTGCGCCACGACGAAGTAGGTGTCGTGCGTGAAGAAGTCAAGCGGTGGGCTGGCGAGGTAGATGCCGGTGAGTCCTCCAATGAGGAACGTCACGAGGAATCCCACGGCCATCAGCATGGCCGTGGAGAACCAGACTTCCCCTCGCCACATCGTGCCGATCCAGTTGAACATCTTGATACCGGTCGGTACCGCGATGAGCAGACTCATGATTGAGAAGAACGGTAACAACACGACACCGGTAGTGAACATGTGGTGCGCCCACACGCCCAGCGACAGTGCACCAATCGTGAGCGTCGCGAAGACCATTCCCTTGTAGCCAAAGACCGGTTTCCGAGAGAAGACAGCGATGATCTCGGTCACCATGCCAAAGAACGGTAAGGCCAAGATATAGACCTCTGGATGACCCCAGAACCAGAAAATATGCTGCCAAAGCACCGGTACGCCGCCCCCCGCGACCGAGTAGATATGCGTACCGAAATGTCGATCGCAGTAGAGCATGATGAGCCCGGCCGTGAGTACCGGGAAGGCCAACAAGATGAGTATCGCCGTCACCAAAAGATTCCACGTGAAGATCGGCATGCGAAACATCGTCATGCCGGGCGCTCGAAGATAGAAGATCGTCGCGCAGAGATTCACGCCGGTAAAGATTGCGGAGAAGCCGGTCAGCAAGAGGCCACCAATCCACAGGTCCGCTCCCGCTCCCGGCGTGTTAATCGAGTTCGACAGCGGCGCGTAGGCGACCCAGCCGAAGTTCGCGGCGCCGCCGGCGACGAAGAATCCCGACAACATCGTGATCGATCCGGTCAAGTACAGCCAATAACTAAGCGCGTTCAGTCGGGGGAACGCCATGTCGGGCGCGCCGATTTGAATGGGCACGATGATGTTGGCGAGAGCGCCGAAGGCGAAGGGTCCAGCGAACAAGTAGATCATCACGGAGCCGTGCATCGTGAAGAGTTCGTTGTACTGCGCGAAGGAGACGAGCGAGTTGTTCGGCGTCGTCAACTGGGCGCGAAGGATTTCGGCGAACGCGCCACCGATCACCATCATGATGACGGCCGTGACGGTGTAAGAGAGACCAATCACCTTGTGGTCGGTCGTCGTGATCCACTTCAAGATTCCCGTGGGACCGTGGTGCTCTTCGTGGGCGTGGTCGAGGGGCTGAGCGGCGACGGGCGGTTCGAGGACGTCAGTCATCAGTTATTCCCTTGGCTCTTGGAGGGCCTCGTCGGCACGATCGACGACGTTTGTTGTTGGGTGGCCGTAGCGGCTGCTTGTGCCGCGCTCGGGTTGTAGTTGCTCAGGAGCCAACTCTGGTACTCACCCGCGGTGACGACCTTCACTCGAAAGACCATCAACGAGTGATAAAGACCACAGAGCTGGGTGCACTGTCCATTGAACGTGCCGGTGTTAACCGCTCGAAACGTGAACTGATTCAACACGCCCGGCAACGCGTAACGAGAGAAGTTGAAGTCGTGCACGTAAAAGCCGTGCAGCACGTCTGATGACGTGAGGTTGATGTGTACGTCCGTGTTCACGGGCATGACCATGGTCGGATCTTGCGTTGTCTGGCCCACGACCACCACGTCCTTACCCGGGTACGTGAACTTCCATCCCCATTGAAACGCGTTGATGTCGATGGTGACGTTAGTTTTGGGATTCGCGACTTCCTTGTTCTCAACGACGAGGGTGGCGGCGAAGAGCCCAAACACGATGAGAATTGGAATGACGGTGTAGGTCATCTCGAGTGGGATGTGGTACTGACTCTGCTTGGGGATGTTGTCGCTCTTGCGCCGGTAGAAGATGACGGCCCAGAGAATAAGGACAAGGGTCAGCACGCCCACGATCACCGCGCCAATGGAGAATCCCTGCCAGAGGTGGTACACGGACCGAGAAGTGGTGGTGGCTCCCGGTGCCGCGCCAAAGGTGGGCACGGTGCATCCGGCAAGGGCCAGAGCGGCAATGGGGAGCGCTGCAATTCGACGCACGCGGCGCCAGCGGCGTGTCCGGTCTGAGACTCCCTGTGGGGACAGGGCGGGTGGTTCCACGGAGGAAACCTTACTCAGTTTTTAGGGACTTAAGTCCTTTCCGGCGTGCTGGCTCGTTGCTTTTACTGGGCAGCGGTACTGCTAATCAGTGCGCTTCGCTCGTTGACTCACGCTCGGCCCAGCGAAAGACGCCACGCGACATCGTCGACGTGGCGTGCTCGGCCAAGGTGCGAAAGACTCGCTGGCGAACGGCCTGCACGCCAAGATCGTCGGGCGCCGCGAGCCAGGCCATCTCTGCGAAGTGTCCGGCGAGTCGAAGCGCCTCGTCAGAGCCTTCATTCAACAGTTCGTCGGCGCGCGTTGCCAATGTTGTCGCTCCGCCAGCAATAGCAGCGAGTTCTTTGGCGAGGCGACGGTCGTTGGCCGGACGCAGATGGGCGGGGTTGCCATCCCACCAGCCGCCGTAGAGGCGCCAAATGTTGCGAACAATGAACTCAGGTTCGTCGTAGAAGGGTTGTAGGTAGGGCCGATCTCGCAAGTGCGAGGGAATCGTCACGCTCGAGACGGTGTCGGCGAGGCGTGCTCCCTCGTTCATCATCGCGAGGGTCTGTTCAACGAGGCCCTCCAAGTACTCGGCCGTTTCATTGAGGGCACGGCGAATCCGCTCTTCGCCAACAATGGGCAGTCCGTGACCGGGCAA
>DAIQOO010000116.1:2464-5265 GCA_036787845.1 Acidimicrobiales bacterium | reverse complement strand
CCTCTTCGGGGGTGTAGCTCAATTGGTAGAGCGCTACGTTCGCAATGTAGAGGCAGTGGGTTCGAATCCCATCACCTCCACCAGATGAGATAACCCCATTGGCTAGACCACGCGTATGAAATTGTGGTCTGGGTTTGGGTCAAGGTCAAGAAGTCGCTTTATTCACAACGATCCAGGTCCTCGGTTTCGAGAAGGAAGCCCGATCGCGATGAGTCTTTAGCTCCCGTAACGTCTAGACGCGGCACTGCTTGCAGATCGAGTTCATCTACGTGCCTCATGAATCTTGTCAACATGGCGTCTGGCGTGGCGGGGGTGTACCTTCAGTCAAGGACCGAGAGGCTCCTTGCATCGTCCGAGAAGAGCGAAGACATGCCCTGGGGTCACTGTAGAAACGATGAGGTGCATCGATGAGCGAAATTCCCGACGAACTTGGCGATCAGATCGCCGAACCACCTAATTCTCCTCAAAGCGGTGACAACGACACAGATACGTCCCCAGCTAAAGGGCGACGTAGACGACGTTCACATGACGATGAACAAGGGTATCGTCACACCCGCACGTCTGCTGCGTGGGTCGCGGTGGCGGTGGCGATTCTCTTTGGCGTGGCGCTGATCGATTTCATTGTTCAGAACACGCGCCACGTGAAGATCGAATTCTTCGCCGTAAGTGGCCACATACCAGTTGCGGTTGCGCTCTTAGCGGCGGCGTTGTCGGGCGCCATTGTGGTGGTTGCCATTGGCATCGGGCGCGTCGCGCAACTTCGAGTGAACATGCGACGTCAACGACGTCACGCAAAGGACGTGATCAGCGACGTAGAAAGAGACGAGTCGCGCTCCGTCGCTGAAGAAGGCGATGAGTCTCGTCGTTCTTGACGCTCCACGTGCTTCAATCGAATCATTAACTGCAATTTTGAAAGCGCGTGCGTGCGCTTGTGAACGATTGTGTGCAGTAAGAGTGGGTGGATTCAAGGAGTAAACGCAACACTTGGTGATTCGGCATTACGACGGATAATACGGGCGAAGAGCCACTGTCGCTTATCTTGACGGACCTCAATCTTCTCGATATCTCTGGTGAGGACCCCATACGAACTTTGCAAAATGATCTCGCTGGTGTCAATCCGCCGAGAGTCGTGCCGAGTGCTGACGCGACGTCAGAGAGAATTGAACGTCTGGGTTCCTTTGGCGTATTCGCGTATCTCACGAAACCGTACGACATCAGCCAACTTCTTGAGGTCATTGATGCGCATTGCCCGACCCTCGAGACCGGTTTGGCGGGCAATCAACTCAGAGTTGCGGTGACCCAAGTTTTCGAAGTTCCGGCTCGTTCTCACGTCGACTGACTTCGGGTCATGAGCGATTCATCGATTTCACCAGATGAGCACGGACACTAGCGACGCACCCCAAACCTAGTTTGTACCTGATAGAAGGTCCTATAAAGTCAACTCTCAATAGTGAAATAGATAACGATTACTGATTAGTAATCTATCCAAAAACACTTCATTCCTCATACGAGCAGCGACTTCAGTCATCCCGTGGCTAAAGAATGCTTGAAACATCTAGAGGTTCCGCACCTGTTCTAAGTCGCACGTAAATGATAATGGTCGTAAAAAACATCACCAATGTGTATGATTAGCCACAGGACACCGGTTTTCAACATCTTCGACGCTGAACTTAATTCGGTCCCGAGAGCGACGTGAGTAATGCGAATGATTCCCACTGCAAAGAATTCTTCTGCAATTCGTCTCAACTTTTGGAAGTCTCGGGGGCTCCATCGTCGTCCCAGAAGCGTTTCTGGAACTCGCGTTGGGTTCGGGGCGCTTGGCGTTGGAGCGCTCAGTTTCATCACGCTCTTCGCCTTTGGCGGCGGCACCGCAGTAGCGGCGACGGCGCTCAACTTGGGTGCCGCGACAACGTACGCGGTCGTAGCTGGCTCGACAATAACTAACACGGGATCGTCCGTGATTACCGGCAACGTCGGCCTTTCACCGGGCACCTCAATTACTGGTTTTCCGCCGGGCACTGTGTCGGGTACGACTGACGCTGCTGACGCAACGTCACTGGCCGCTCAAAACGCAGCCACTGCTGCCTACCTGGTCGCCGCGGGTGAGACTCCATTCGCGACGGTCGCCGCCGGAACCCTGGGTGGATTGACCTTGACGCCAGGTACGTACCAGTCAGCGAGTTCACTCGACTTGACGGGCACCCTGACACTTAACGGTGGCGGCGACCCGAACGCGGTCTTCATTTTCCAGAGCGGTTCGACGTTAACGACGGCGACGGGCAGCACGGTACTTCTTACGGGCGGAACGCAGGCGTGCAACGTCTTCTGGCAAGTTGGAAGTTCTGCGACACTCGGCACGACGACGGCGTTCAACGGCACGATTCTCGCTCAGATTTCGGCGACCTTGGACACCGGGGCAACCGTGAATGGTCGCGTGCTTGCTCAAACTGGAGCCGTCACGCTTAATGGCAACACGATCACGGTTCCGACGTGTCTCACCCCTCCAACGACGACGACCACGACGGCCACGACCACCACGATTCCTTCAACGACGACCACCACGATTCCTTCAACGACAACTACCACGATTCCTTCAACGACAACCACCACGATTCCTTCAACTACAACCACCACGGCTCCCGTAACGACTACGACCACGGCTCCCGTAACGACAACGACGTTGCCAGTTACGACGACCACGGCCACGGTTGTCCCAGTAGGGGCACCGGGGACTGGTCAAGGTGGAACAGCGGGTCCTGGAACGCCGTTTGGTCTGATTGGCCTTGGTGCGCTCGCAGTTG
>DAIQOO010000116.1:0-2364 GCA_036787845.1 Acidimicrobiales bacterium | reverse complement strand
ACAGCGGGTCCTGGAACGCCGTTTGGTCTGATTGGCCTTGGTGCGCTCGCAGTTGCTGCCGGTGCGGCGTCGGTCGCGGTTCGTTCTCGTAGCCAACGTGGCCGCGGAACTTCCGGTGACCACACAAGTGGGTCGTAATAGTTACGCACGTCGCCAATGGTTTTGGTGGAGTACTGCTGCACTAGCTCTTGCGGTTGGGGTTGTTTCCTTCGTTGCCTTACTGCCAACGAAGGATCCAACCGTGGTGGTTATAGCTAAGGCGCCGGTAGAAACAACGGCAGTAAAGGTCGCGGCCTTTCCGGTCATCCCGCATTCTCGACCGGTGAGGCTGACGATCCCAGCAATTGGCATTACTTCGTACGTCGGTCGACTCGGCCTCCAAGCAAACGGCCAAGTTCAAGTGCCGACGAGTACGCACGTGGTGGATTGGTACATCGACGGACCGACGCCGGGCCAAAAGGGATCCGCCGTCATCTTGGGTCACGTTGATTCGTATCTCGGTCCCGGCGTGTTTTTTAATCTGAAGTTGCTGAAGGCCGGCGACACCATCACGCTTGTACTGGCCGACGGTGCGGTCACACGCTTCGCCGTCACGAAGGTTGTGCAGTACTCCAAGACGGGCTTTCCCGATCGATTGGTCTACGGCTCGAACGGCACGCGGTCGCTGCAGCTCGTCACGTGTGGGGGAACATTTAATCACGCGACGGGAAGTTACGAGTCCAACGTCGTGGTCTTTAGCCATCTGGTGAGCGTTACATTACCGAAGAGGTAGCAACCGCGCGTCTATTTAACGCAATCTACTATTGCGAGCACTTCCATGGAAGAGCCCGACCTCGACGACGCGCGAAAGCGCTATCACTTCGCGTTAGCGCCTGAGGACTTCGAACGATTGCCGTTCTACTCCGCGCTGATTCGAGAACTTGAACACGACGATCTCGCGCTCGAACTTCTCGCGAGCGTTCGCGCCGAACAACGTAATCCCATGCTCATCTTGGCGACCCTGCAACTTGCGGCGCTTGGTGGCCATCGCGTCCTTGGACCGATCTATGACGCGGCGCGCCACGGTCTGCTCGACGATCCAGAAGAATCGGCACGCGACGTACTTGCAGTGCTGCACGAGTCACCGGATCTAGTGCGAGATGAACTGTGGCGATCGACGCAGACCAACGAGCCTGGGCGAAGTGCCGTATTGCGGGCCGTCATAAGAGACATCGTGCCCGACGTGCCGGGGATCATCGACGTCATCGAAGTAGGCACGTCCGCCGGCATCAATCTGCGCTTTGACCAGTTCTCCGTGCGAGCGCTCGACGACGGCCAACCTTTGACGTTGATCTGTGACGATCTCTCACCGATTGATCGTGCAACGCCACTACCGATAGTGAGGGCGCGCGTCGGTATCGATCCACATCCGCTGAGTCTCGAACGCAACGACGATCGCCATTGGCTAAAGGCCTGCCTCTGGCCAGAAGAGCGACGCCGCCACGATCGCTTTGACGCCATCGTCGCGGCGTATCCTTTCTGGCCCGCGATAACGGTGCTGCAAGGTCGAGCACTCGAACGAATGAACGACGCGTTTTTCTTAACCGACCCCGACACGTTGACGGTAGTGATGAACACGTGGGTCGTGCTCTACTTCAGTGAAGAGGAACGTCGTGCGTACTTTGACGAACTATCGAGACGATGTCGCGTCGACAACGTGGCGTGGATCTCCATTGAGTCGACGTTGATTGAATGGCCCGGCGTAACGCACGACGAAGAGCAGCAACATCGAGGCGCGTCGCAGATCGTGGTGACGCGACCCGGTGCCGCGCCGTCGTTGTGGGGATGGTGTCACGCGCACGGTCGATGGCTCGAGCGAATTACAATCCCGTAGTTTTCAGTTGGCGCTCTGCACTAGTCGTCGTGGCTCACTTCGAATGGTCAACGATGCGAAAACGGGGTGCTGGGGATGGTCGTGATCTGTGGGAAAGATGAGCCTAAGTGGTTGGTATGTGAAACGACGAAGTGGAAAATGGTGGATAAGTCACCCCAAACTGGGCAAAAGTATTTGATATCCCCTTTTGGGCTCGGTAGGGGCACGATTCTCTGGCACAGTGTCTCACGTAGTTCACGAAGTACCTGCCAACAATTCTTCGAGCCGCAAGGGGAGAAGGAAGTAGGGGGATGAGGGGCCTCGCAAGAGGAACGGATTCCTCCTAACGGGCAGCGGAGTTCGGTCCGCTGTTTTGAAACTGGCTAATGGCGTGAAGTGCCTGCCATCAAAGATGTTCTGTCCGACACGGAACATAGTTGGTGTGCCTCGGAAACCCCGAGGGGCGGGTGAGTTTCGGCTCACTGGTCACTCGGGGTTTTCGGCCGTCTGGG
>DAIQOO010000115.1:0-5279 GCA_036787845.1 Acidimicrobiales bacterium | reverse complement strand
TCGGCGATATCCTTGCCGAGCCGCTCCTCATCCAACGACAGGGCTCCAAAGCCGACCGCCGGCGCCGGGTGAGTGAACTTCTGGACGTAGTTGGTCTCGACCACCGTGCGGCGGATCGTTACCCCCACGAGTTTTCCGGTGGCCAACGCCAACGAATTGGCCTAGCGCGAGCTCTGGCGCTCAACCCGCGGCTCATCGTGGCGGACGAACCCGTGTCGGCGCTTGACGTATCGATTCAGGCTCAGATCTTGAACCTCATGAAGAGCCTCCAAAAGCAGCACCATCTGACCTACATCTTCGTCAGTCACGACCTGGCGGTGGTCTATTACATGGCCGACACCATCGGCGTCATGTACTTGGGCAAGATCGTCGAGATCGGAGACGCGGAGTCGGTCTTTCGCCATTCGGCACACCCGTACACGCAAGGTCTTCTCGACGCGGTGCCAGTGCCCGATCCAGTGCTGGCGAGACGACGACATGGGCTGCAGGTCACCGGAGAACTCCCATCGTCGGTGAATCCCCCCTCAGGCTGTCGTTTCCGTACAAGGTGCCCCAGGGCACAAGAACTCTGCGCTGAGGTCGAACCAGAGCTTCGTGACTTTGGCCCGACTCAAAAGGCAGCCTGTCACTTTCCGCTGCAGACGCCGGTCGCGCTCAATTCACGCAGCGTCTAAGCCGTCGTCCTTCCTAGGACGATGACAACACTAAGCCAGTGGCTAGCGCTCGAGGAGGCGGACCTCGAAGGCGTCGCGTAGTGCGTCGCCGATGTATCGAATAGAGACGACCACCAAGATAAAGAGAGTGGCCAGGGGGAAGACCTCCCACCAGAAGCCGTTGAGAATCTGTTCGACGCCGAGTTGCAGCATCGTGCCCCAGTCCGTCTGGGGAGCGCGGATACCGAGGCCGAGGAACCCGAGCGCGGAGAGGAAGAGAATCGCGTCAGCGACGGCGAAGGTCGCCACCGTGACGATGTTGCTGATGGAGTTGGGGAACACGTGGCGTCGAATGATGTGCCACTTGCTGGCCCCCATGGAACGGGCGGCCTGGGAATACTCCAAATTTCGAATAACTAATGCGTCGGCGCGGATGATACGGGCGAAACCAAACCAGCCGGTGACACCGATCACGATGATGAGGAACGACGTGCTACGTCCGAAGATGGTGATCAAGGTGATGAGCAAGAATATGAAGGGAATTGACAACACGGCGTCGACGATTCGCATCATGACAGTGTCTACGATGCCGCCTACGAACCCCGCGACCATTCCGTAGAGCGTTCCAACGACGATCGTAATGAAGCCGGCAAGTACGCCCAGCGTCAAGGAGTACTCTCCGCCGTAAAGGATTCGCCCTAACTCGTCAAATCCGGAACTGTCGGTCCCCAACCAGTGGGAAGCGGAGGGTCGGGCGTTCCACTGGGTACCAAACGTCAGCGCCTGGTTCGTCTGATTTGTCGGATGAAGGTGCGGCACCAAGAAGCACGCCAACGTCAGTCCTACGAGATAGACGCATGAGATGATGGCTAATTTGTTAGCCATGAAAATACGCAGTCGTTGCTTCCACATTGGAACAATGACGTCGTCGCTGTCGATTAAGACGAGCGCTGTCCCGGGGAGAATCTCAGCGGTCATCGATCAGCCCCTTCGAGTCGAATTCGAGGATTAATTAGGCCGAGAACTATATCCGCGAAGAGGTTGCCCAGCACCGTCAAAATGGCGACGAAAAACGTTATGCCGAGCACGATAGGTAAGTCCAGGTTGATGGCAGCATTTACCGTCTCAAGTCCGAGACCCGAGTAGTTGAAGACGCTTTCAACGATTAACGCGCCGCCGATTAGTGCAGGGAGGTAAAGGCCGAGAATGACCACCACAGGACCCAGCGCGTTTCTAAACGCGTGTCGCAAGACGATGCGCCGAGTGGAACAGCCCTTCGCTTTGGCGGTGCGGATGTAGTCCTGCACCATTACTTCAAGAATGGGACTACGCATGAAGCTGCTTACCCCGGCGACCGACGCCAACGTAAGACAGCCAACGGGAAGTAAAAAGCCTTTGGGATCAGTAAATATCGCCCACGGCGCGACACCTTGGGGTGGTGAACTCGGTAAGTGCAGCGTGTGAAAGCTGAGGAACTCAATCGAGAGCATGCACAATAGGAACAGTGGGATCGCGTAGAGGATGAACGAGGAGCCGGTCGCCACGTAGTCGGACACGCTGTTGCGATGCAGTGCTTGAAACATACCGAGAGGAATGGCGATAACCATCGTTAGCACGAGTGAGAAAAACGCCAGCCAGATAGTCCGCGGAACATACAGCTGAATTGCCTGCCACACTGACATGTTCAGTTTGTACGAGTTTCCCAGGTTGAAGTGCAGAAATACCTGCGTGATGAAGGTCCAGAACCGAACAATGTAGGGGTGATTCATGCCGTGTTGCGCGCCCCAGATGGCGACGTTCGCTGGCGTCGATTTTGTGCCAAGGACCGAGTAGGCCGGCCCAAGAATGCCGTGCGTCTGGAAATAGGGAAGCGTGAAGGTGATCATCATCACAATGAGCAGGACCAAGAACGCCTGAAACAGGCGGCGGATGAAGTAGACCAGCACGACGAAAGTTTAGCAGCGGCCTTAGGGAGCATCGATTGCACGATGGGCTAAAAATCGCTGGAACTACCACGAGACCCCCCCTTCGGGGGGGTCTCGTGGCTACATCGTCTGCGGTACTTCAACTACTTGCTTTAGAAGTGGAAGTACTCCGGCATGAAGTTTTCCAATGGGTTCGGTGTGAATCCAATGGTGCTCTTCAATGTCTTGATAATTTCACCAGCACCGTTGGCCTGTGGCTGGTACAAGACCGGCAACTGCTCAGCTGAGTACTTGGCGAACGCTGTCAACTTGGCCGTACCGTAGGTGGTGTCGTTGATCAGCGAGGTCATCGTTGGGTCGTTGTAGCTACCAACGTTGAATCCGCCTGAGGGCGTGAACAGTGTCTCACCCGATGGGTAGTAGTCGGGCGCGTAAATCCAGCCGCCACCCCATGAGCAGATCTCGTATCCGGCGCCACCACTGCACTTGGAGATCACGTTGTTGAACGTGTCCTGTGAAGAAGTGAACACGATACCAATCGAAGCCCAGTTGGCGATTTCCGCGTTGAACGTCTGGTCCAAGGACGGCGAACCGCTAGCCCAAATGATCTTGAAGTTCAACGTGTAACCCTGAGTGATCCCTGTGCCACAGTTACTGGCACCTGTACCTGGTGAGGTACAAGTCATGACATTGTTTGTTTCTGTCCAACCGTGCGACGTCAGCAATGCCTTCGCGGCGGCTAGGCCAAAGGGATACGGGTTCGAAACTGCACCACTAATTGACGATGGCGTGTTAGGCGGCAGCGGGCTGTAAATCGGGAAGCCGTAACCCTTGTCAATATTGGTGATGATGCCGATTTGGTCTACGGCCGTCTGCAGCGCTTGGCGGATGTACAACTGCGAAATGGCAGCTGACTTCGGGTCCGAGGTGCTGAAGTTGAACGGTGCGTAGTTGAAGTCCCACAACGGGCCGGTCACGATGTTGTAGCGCGAGGCGAGCTGACCCCAGTTGGGACCAGGAACGCCAGGCTTCGGCGCGGGCGACGTCAAGATGCCCGGGTCAACGTAACCGAGGTCGATCTTTCCGGCCTGCAAGTCGTTCTCTTCAGCGGTTGTCGAGGTGTACGCAACTTCTTTCACGAACCTGACTTGCGCCTTCTGAGGGCCACCGTAGTGCGGGTTGGGCTGGAACGTTGCGTTGCCGAGAGCGTCGAACGAGGTCAACTTCCAAGGACCGTCTACACCGCTTTGCCATAGGGCGTTGGTGTAGGTGTTGGTCTTTGAGGACAGACCCTTTAGGTAAGCCTCGACGTTCTTACACGTAACACTGGTGGAAGAAGCTCCGTAAGCGCCACTGGCGCAGTGGGACGTCTGAGAAGCCGACGTGCGGTCCCATGAGTTAGGGAATGGCGTGATCTCTGACAAATAATTGTAGATGATCCAGCCGGGGTTCACTGAGGTCTTGAAATTAATCGTGACGACGTTGCCCTTACCGTGCGCAGTAGTTACCTGATCGGGGATGCCGTAACCGCCGTTGTAGCCACAGTATGCCGTGGGGTCAGCCTTGTACATGTTCAAGAAGAACATGACCGACTGCGCGTTCACGACCTGGCCGTTAGCGAACTTCCAGCCCTTCATTTTGATGGTGACGGTCTTGTTGCCGTTGCTAAAGACCGGCGCGTTGCCCGTCGAAAGCTTGTAACTCACGGCACTTGAACCGCCAACACCGAACCAGTACAGCGGGCGAAACATCAACTCTTGGAACTGGTTGATGTTGTCAACTGAGAAGAACCTACAACCCATATACGGGAAGATGTAGTTAGGGTTCGCCCCTGGACCTTCCGCAACCGTGATGGTTCCCGATGGCGCCGCGGCGCCACTGATGGTCGGTGCAATGAGACTTAACGACAACGAACTGGCAACCGCGCCAATTGTCATCGCAAGTCGAAGTTTGCGCCCAAATTGCATATTGAATTGCCTCCCAGTGCCACCGAAGTGGACACAATTATTTTGCTTACCCATCACTGATGGACTCGTCGCTACTGTACTGGAGGGTATAGGGGTCAACTGGTTCACCCCTGCCTGAAATATCGTGGAAAGAAGGTTGAGTTTGGGTCCAAACGACCTCGATTTAACCAAAGCCTTTATTTTCTGGACTTTTCCTTACGCGCGTGACGAAAGGGCCCAGTTGAGGGCTGCGCCCGCGTTGGCGTGACGAAACGTGAAACCTGACGAAGTGAGCACGTCTGGCATCACCCGCTGGCTTGCGAGCACCAACTCATCAGCCATCTCGGCACCCAGCACGAGTCTGAGCGCGGGGGCGGGCACCGCGAGTAACGAAGGACGACGCAGCGCGTGCGCGAGGTCATTTGTGAACTGTTTGTTCGTGAGCGGCGTCGGACACGTGAGGTTGACCGGGCCGCTTAGTTGGTGGTCGATGGTCCAAAGTAGGGCAAGGACCTCGTCAACGAGCGAGATCGGACTTAGCCACTGGGCACCCGATCCAAGGCGCCCGCCGAGGCCGAAACGATAGAGCGGCAGTTGCCTCTTGAGCGAACCACCGAGTGAGCTCACGACGATGCCCGTTCGAACGTGCGCCACGCGGGTAGCTAGCGATTGAAGAGGCGACGTCGCGGCCTCCCACTGTTGGCACACGTTGGAGAGAAACCCCTCGCCCCGAGGAGACGTCTCGTCAAGGACGT
>DAIQOO010000267.1:0-1463 GCA_036787845.1 Acidimicrobiales bacterium | reverse complement strand
GAAACGATCGCACCGGTGAGTCGACGCCGCCGGGGATGACCTCGTTGGCTCGATCGAACCAATCCTGATTAGACGTCAACGACCCAGCTCCTCGGCGATCTCGCGCGCAAAGTACGTCAGGATGAAGTCCGCGCCCGCGCGACGAATTGCGGTGAGTTGTTCAATCGCGACGGCCGTGCCGTCAATCCAGCCGTTCGCGTCGGCCGCTTTCACCATGGCGTACTCGCCACTCACGTGGTACGCGCACAGTGGCACGTCGAATTCGCGGCGCAGATCGCTCACGACGTCTAAGTACGCCATGGCCGGCTTCACCATGACGATGTCGGCGCCCTGTTCGACGTCGGCTCGTGCTTCGAGCAGGGCTTCGCGACGATTGCGCGAGTCCTGCTGGTAGCTCTTTCGATTGCCGCCGCCGGCGATCTCAACACCCACCGCTTCGCGAAAGGGACCGTAGAGTCCGCTCGCGTACTTGGCGGCGTAGGCGAGGATGATCGTCTCGTCAAAATTCGCACCGTCCAAGGCGTTTCGAATAGCGGCGACCTGGCCATCCATCATGCCGCTCGGCGCCACTACCGCGGCGCCAGCTTCGACTTGAGCGAGGGCCGTTCGTGCGTAGAGCTCGAGGGTGGCGTCGTTATCGACGGTGCCGTCTTTGCGCAGTACACCACAGTGTCCGTGACTCGTGTACTCATCGAGGCAAAGATCCGCCATTAAGACGATGTCGTCTGCGAATTCGTCACGAAGGGAGCGAAGAGCGACTTGCGCGATGCCCTTCGGATCCCAAGCGCCGCTGCCGAACTCATCCTTTGACGTGGGCACACCAAAGAGAATGACCCCGCTGACGCCGGCTCCGTGAAGGGCCTTCACCTCGTCACGTAGCGAATCAATCGTGTGTTGGAAGTGGCCCGGCAAAGAGTGGATGGGCTTTGGCTCGCTCAGCCCTTCACCCACGAAGAGCGGCGCGACGAAGTCGCTCGGTACGAGAGTCGTTTCGGCGACGAGTCGCCGGATGGCGGGCGTGCGACGAAGGCGCCTTGGGCGTTGAGCGGGAAACACGGGTCTAGCCTATTGCTCCCTTAATGAGACGTTTCCAGGCTCGCTCTAAAGAGCGCGTAAATGTTCGCGAAGTTCGGGTCCCCAACCTTCGATGACCCGTGAGTGCTCACGCCGCACGCTGCTCGCCGTCGTGGTGCCGGGCACGACCACCCACGTGGTCTCACTAACGAACGCCTTCGCGACAAGCCACGCCGACGGAGCGCCGATGAAGAGGACGTCCGCCCGACGAAGTTCCACTTCGTCGTTGTCGCTGAGTACGGCGGGCAGCGTTTCGTAACAGGTCAACTTCGTAACGGCGACGCCGCGCGACTCCAACGCGCTCGCCAACTCGGGGCGCATGTTGGCCGCTCCGAGGATGAGCACCGGTCCTTCGTCGATGTCCCCGACAATGTCCAAAGCCCCGCCGT
>DAIQOO010000266.1:0-1463 GCA_036787845.1 Acidimicrobiales bacterium | reverse complement strand
GAAACGATCGCACCGGTGAGTCGACGCCGCCGGGGATGACCTCGTTGGCTCGATCAAACCAATCCTGATTGGACGTCAACGACCCAGCTCCTCGGCGATCTCGCGCGCAAAGTACGTCAAGATGAAGTCCGCGCCCGCGCGACGAATTGCGGTGAGTTGTTCAATCGCGACGGTCGTGCCGTCAATCCAACCGTTCGCGTCGGCCGCTTTCACCATGGCGTACTCGCCACTCACGTGATACGCGCACAGCGGCACGTCGAGTTCGCGGCGCAGATCGCTCACGACGTCGAGGTACGCCATGGCCGGTTTCACCATGACGATGTCGGCACCCTGTTCGACGTCGGCTCGTGCTTCGGTCAGGGCTTCGCGACGATTGCGCGAGTCCTGCTGATAGCTCTTTCGATTGCCGCCGCCGGTGATCTCAACACCCACCGCTTCGCGAAAGGGACCGTAGAGTCCGCTCGCGTACTTGGCGGCGTAGGCGAGGATGATCGTCTCGTCAAAATTCGCACCGTCCAAGGCGTTTCGAATAGCGGCGACCTGGCCATCCATCATGCCGCTCGGCGCCACTACCGCGGCGCCAGCTTCGACTTGAGCGAGGGCCGTTCGTGCGTAGAGCTCGAGGGTGGCGTCGTTATCGACGGTGCCGTCTTTGCGCAGTACACCACAGTGTCCGTGACTCGTGTACTCATCGAGGCAAAGATCCGCCATTAAGACGATGTCGTCTGCGAATTCGTCACGAAGGGAGCGAAGAGCGACTTGCGCGATGCCCTTCGGATCCCAAGCGCCACTTCCGAACTCATCCTTTGACGTGGGCACACCAAAGAGGATGACCCCGCTGACGCCGGCTCCGTGAAGGGCCTTCACCTCGTCACGTAGCGAGTCAATCGTGTGTTGGAAGTGACCCGGCAACGAGTGAATGGGCTTTGGCTCGCTCAGCCCTTCGCCCACGAAGAGCGGCGCGACGAAGTCGCTCGGTACGAGCGTCGTCTCAGCGACGAGGCGCCGGATGGCGGGCGTGCGACGAAGGCGCCGTGGGCGTTGAGCGGGAAACACGGGTCTAGCCTATTGCTCCTCTTATGAGACGTTTCGAGGCTCGGTCTAAAGCGCGCGTAATTGTTCGCGAAGATCGGGTCCCCAACCTTCGATGACCCGTGAGTGCTCACGCCGCACGCTTCTCGCGGTCGTGGGGCCGGGCACGACCACCCACGTGGTCTCACGAACGAACGCGTTCGCGACAAGCCACGCCGACGGAGCGCCAATGAAGAGGACGTCCGCCCGACGAAGTTCCACTTCGTCGATGTCGCTAAGTACGACGGGCAGCGTTTCGTAACAGGTCAACTTCGTAACGGCGACGCCGCGCGATTCCAACGCGCTCGCCAACTCGGGGCGCATGTTGGCCGCTCCAAGGATGAGCACCGGTCCTTCGTCGATGTCCCCGACAATGTCCAAAGCCCCGCCGT
>DAIQOO010000265.1:0-1465 GCA_036787845.1 Acidimicrobiales bacterium | reverse complement strand
CGGTTCAGGATGCGCGCGAGCACCGCAGCTTGACTGATTTCGGGATCCTTCGTACCGGTGAGCAAAGTTAGGCGACGGTCCTCCGCCATTTGGCGTAGGTGCTCCAGCGCCCGACCGCGCTTGACTTGCTTAAGTTCGACACTGTAGCGACGGGTGAATTCACTAAACTTGGCGGGATCGTGGCCGTACCATTTACGCAATCGTGTCGACGGCGCCACGTCCTTGCACCATTCGTCTAATGCCGCCTTCGCCTTGGTCACTCCGCGCGGCCAAATGCGATCGACCAGAACTCGAAGACCATCGTCGTCCTTGGCCTCCTCGTACACCCTGCGAACCCGCACATCTGATTTCTTTGTCATGGCCTGATCTCCGCCTTCGTTGAGGTCAACGCTGAACGTCGACCAAGAGTGCGTATCGCCATTTAAGCAAGCCGAGCGTTCGTCTGGCACCGAGTTGACATGACGCACCTTTTGGTTTGGAACCGCACTCCTCGAGAAAGCCGCAGCGGCCGTGGCGAGGAGCTGGTTAGGCGCGCGCCGGCTTGTACGTCGAAACCGATGAGGCGTTAGCCAACCAGTATCGCCACGAAAAGGCGGCCGCGTCTCCACCCGGTCCGCTGACACCAACTCGCGGCCCCACAACGTGGGGTAAGACGACGCCATCTCGCGGACCGAAGAATCGCCATTGACCTGCGAAGAGGTCGTCACCGTCATTCGTCAGATTCACGCCGAAGCTTTGGGCGACGCACCCCGGACCACGCGCCAATCCATGCTCGGGTAGGGGAACCTTCCGTGGCTTTTGCTCTCGGCGCTCTCGCGCGACTCCGGCGCCTTCTATAACGTCGCCGGCTCGAATCAGACACCCGTAGGGCTGGCCCAACTGACCGACGACGATGTTGATTGCGTGATGCAACCCGTACGTGAAATAGCAGTAGAGATGACCGGGTGGACCGAACAAGGTTTTGTTCCGATTGGTCATGCCGCGATAAGAGTGCGCCCCGGGATCTCGTTCACCGGCGTACGCTTCGACCTCGGTGATGCGGATGGAGATCGTCGCTTCGACATCGGTGCGTTGGAGTACGCAGCCGAGAAGGGCTGGGGCGACTTCGAGTACGTCGCGAGCAAAGAAACTACGACTCGTACCGCACATTCCGTCAAAGTTACCCACCGAGCAATCGTACCGGTGACGCTCGAACACTTGAAGCAACTAGAGGTTGTGCACCTCTCTCAGCCGACTGGCGAACGGGGGCACACTAAGAGGGTGCCCGAATTGCGCCACCCGCCGCAAGTGCCGAGACGATCTTTGCTGGAGGCTCAGACGTGACCCGAAATAGCTTCGGTGCACGAGGCACACTGAACGTCAACGATTCGACTTTCGAAATCTTTCGACTCGATGCGCTCGACGGCGCCACACGATTGCCCTACAGCCTGAAGGTGCTACTGGAAAACCTCCTGCGTAACGAGGA
>DAIQOO010000264.1:0-1467 GCA_036787845.1 Acidimicrobiales bacterium | reverse complement strand
ACTATGTCCAAAGTGAGAAGGTGGCCCGCGGCGACCAGCCACGAGAACTGAGTGAGGCGGAGCTCGCCGCGATTATGGCATTCGGCTCCTCCGAGTAAGTCAAAGACTGATTGCGTAGTTGACGACGGGTCAAAAGGTGAACAACGTCCTCGGTTGCTGAGGTCTTCGACGGTTGGCACTGGAATCGTTAAGCGGTACAGTCACGGCTGGAGCCGACCGACGGACTCGGTGGGCGAATGGGCACGGCCGCTGGTTGGTTGTACTACGTCGGCATGCTGGCGCTCGGTGAGGGAATTCTGCCAATGATCGGCGGCAGGATCCATGACACCATCCAAGGTGAGTTCAACAGGTCTCCGTTGCCCAACATCGTGTGGAACTTGCTGCTCTTCATCCTCGTGGAGTCGATTATCTACTTGAGCGTCGCGCTGTCGACGCGGGTGCAACTCGCGTTGGCGCTGATCTCCGTGACCGTCGTCTTAATTTTCTCGATCTTTGTGATCATCAAGAGCGCGGGACTGCACCACGGCGAGCGGGTGTTCGCCCTTCGTCGTCAGTGGGCGAGTGTCATTCCGGTGACGAACAAAGCGGCGCACAGAAGTGGGGTAGTGATGATCAATGTCACGGCGTAGCCCCAATGATGTTCGCGCTGGAACAGCGCGGGAACCGCGAACGCTGAGGAGAAGGTCGTCAGTCCCCCACAGAATCCAGTGAGTATGACGTCGCGAGCGTGCACGTCGGCGGAGCCGACTAGGCGGTAGGCCGCGTAACCAGCTATGCCACAGCCGAACGCGTTCGCCGCCACAGTCGCCCACGGACGGTTCGTGGGGTGGTGTCGACGGACCGCGTACTCGAGCAAGTAGCGCACCACACAGCCCAGAGCGCCAAAGAGACAGACCAAGAGCAGTGTCATCGTGACGGCTTCATGAGACCAAGCCAGCCCGCGATGACGCCGCTGAGAACGGCGCCAGCAGCCACCGCCAGTGAACCTCCGACGCAGACGCGCCAGAGTGCCGCCAGAGCGACGAAAAGTCCCGAGTAGGAGGTAAGGCCACCAAAGAAACCAGTGATGACGAGGACACGCGTCAGGTCATTGGGGTCGTGGTGACGCAGCGGACCTCGCAACAGGCGCGTCGCCACGTACACACCTACGAAGTTGATCACGAGCAACGCCCAGGGAATCTCGTGCGTCCAATTGCCGTAACCCTGGATTGGCGCCGGAAAATGTTCGAGGCGCGTCAAAACATCACGCAACAGCGTTCCTACAAAGCCGCCTGACGCCGCGGCAACTAGTACTTGGGCAAACTCGCGCGGCTTTAAGGTGACATTCGCGTGCATGATTACTACGAAACTATCTGGCACCCGTTGTCGAGCAGGGCATTTAGGGGAAAGCGGCGAGACTGTCCGCTACTGGTCGTTTCTTTCTAACTTTACATAACGAACATTATCGGCCATTACGATGGATAATCC
>DAIQOO010000114.1:0-5345 GCA_036787845.1 Acidimicrobiales bacterium | reverse complement strand
ACCAGGCGCTGCAAGCAGAAGTGCAGACAACGTTCCAGGGAACGACACTGCGCGGGCTATTGCTCGAGGCGTACGCGTTCTCCGAGTTTGGACTCATTGCCATCTACGCGGCAGTTGCCTCGTTCATCTTGGCTGGCATCTTGGCGCTACTCGTGGCCTTCGGAATCTGGCACGCGCGACGCACTCCCGAGCACGTTGAACTCGTTGTCGTCAGCGAAGAATCGCGGGTGCTCGTTAACGCGTAATCGACGTGACCGATACCTATCAGTACAACACCCGGCCCGCAAGTTCAGCGGACCGGGTGTTGTCGTACTCGGCGTTAGAACGTGAAGCGCCCACCGCGAGGAAACTACGACGCTCGCGCCTCGCTCGTATAGCCACGTGGAAGCCACGGCACGACGGCGGAGGTTCGGCTCTGGTAGTCCTCGTAGTCGGGGTAACGAGAAAGCGTGATGCTCTCGGTGAACCTCGTTGAGCCGACGAAGAGCACGCTCAAGAGGAATGCCCCGACAATGGTCCACTGGAAGAGTGAACCTGCCGCGACCGCGCCCATGAGGAAGAAGATCCACCACTGCGCCAGTTCGAAGAAGTAGTTGGGGTGGCGAGAAAAGCGAAAGAGTCCGGATTCTAGAAACTGCGCGCTCGGTGAACGACCCTCTTTGACTTCAGCAAGTTTGTGTGATTGGAACTTCCATTGCTGCTCATCGGCGATGGTCTCGCCGAGAGTGCACGCGAGGAACACAAGTGCGAGCACCACGTCGAGGGCACCGTAGGGCGTGGATCCACGGTGCTGATACGCGGTCCATGCCGGCAGGGTGATGAGCACCAGAATGACGTTCTGGTAGATCACGATGAAGAAGAAATTCAGCAACTGGAACTGCCAGGGTGGCATCCGTGAGCGAAGCACGGGCCAGCGATAGTCCTCGACACCCGAGTAGCCGCCCTTGCGGGCAAAGTTGAAGGTCAAGCGAACGCCCCACAGCGTGACGACCGCAGCCATGACGTCGAGACGCGCGTTGGTGAAATTGGCAAACTCAGCGAATACCCACACGTACACGGCGGGCACGATTGACCACATTCGATCGACCCACGACGTGTCACCCGATATAAGCGACGCGATCCACGCAAAGAGACAGGCCGCGCCCGAAATCAGGGTGATGAGAAGAATCGGCGTCATCGATTAGTCCGGCCGACTACTGCTCCTTGCGCCTTCGCCCGAGACACCACAGAAAGAAGCGGCCAACTCTGCCAACGTCCTCGCTTCGTCCGTGCGCGTTCTCGTGACCTACGCGAGCGCCGTAGGGCCCGCCACTGTTGTTCGAAAGCCCCGCGAGCTGAATATTGTTGGTCTCTTCGCCTCTCGGCACCTTGGCCAACCGATGCCTACGTTTTCTCGGCGTAGATCCGGTAGTTCCCATTGACGCATCCTTTCACAGAATCGGAAGGAAACGAAGCGTTGACCCGACAACAAACGAGCCCAAGTTCGCCACGTCTTCGTTCACAGTATTGGTGAGTGACGTTTGGTTGGATTTGAACTCTCTGAGATCAGGCGTGGTCCAAACTTACGTTGTTGACACGTCCCAAAGATGATGGATGAGGTCGTGCAAACTGTAGGAACCCAACGAGGTGACAGTGAAGTGGCTTCCGTTCGAACGAGTTCCGGGGCGCGTCCAGTCGGTCTCTGCGACCGCGCCGAACCTGTCGGCGTAGTCGCTCGCCGCTTTCTGGAGTTCATCGTTTACGATGCTTGGTTCTTGAAGGTCGTAGCGTTCAACAAGTGCCGTCTCATCCTGGTCCCAGTTTTGAAAGAGGGGATTGTCCTCGGCGAGCATCTTTGCTAGACGTCCGTCAAAGATTCGATAGACGTCACGGACGTGGCATCCGTATTCAAGGGCTGACCACGTACTTTCGCTCGCTCGGTCCCTCACGTCGCTTCTCTGAAGGACGGGCGTCCACTTTGCCGCGACCACTCGAATAATGCGGGCGAAGGTCTCTCGTGGAAAGTCTTGAGCGTTATAGCCACACTCCTCACAAGGACGCTCCAGAACCCACGTCCAATCCTTGGTGTCGGGCGTAATTCGCACGTGTTGAATGTACTGGCATTTACTTTTGACCCTCGCGTGAGTAGTTTGGACTCAGAAGAGGACATCGATTGTAGGAGGCATCATGATTGCCATTGGTCTAATACTGCTCATCATTGGGTACCTAGCTGGGATCACATTCTTGTGGTCGCTCGGCTACATCGTGCTGGTCGTCGGCCTGGTCCTCTGGTTGCTCGGCGCTATGGGCCACGCGGTCGGAGGTCGACGCCACTACTTCTAATCGGACCGGACAACATTGTTCGAAAGGGCGATGCTGTACGTCTGGCACATCAAGAAGTGAACCCGTCCTCCGAACTTTCGAAGATCCGATCATCGACCGCCAATGGTCACGTTTCGAGTGATTGGCGCCATCGAAGGGCCGGCCAAAGAAACGTGAGTTTCTGAGATCAATCGATAGAGATCACGACGATGGCATTCCGTTTACGTCGAGCTTGCCTTGAACCACAAAACTGTCTGGACTTAGCCCTCATAATATATATGTGTGTCGTTATTGGGATGTCTTCAACTCAAACAAGGTGCCGAGTGACACCATTTGGTTCAGACAAACTGGGGACGATTATTCTCGCACTGCATTGGCGTGTCGCACGGCGCGCGGCAAGTTTATTTTGACCTTTTTGGACTTTCGAAGATAGAGGGCGTCGATACGTTGATTCGGCGGAGGCCAATATCTCGATTTCGTGGGTTCAAACTGAGAACTGGCTGAGAGTGCGTCAACAGAGTGGGGTTTCCACTGGCCGACTCTTCGAACAAAGTACTGTGAAACTCCTTAATCGGCGAAACATGCACAGAACTTCCGAAGTATTGAGTCGTAACCTTTTCCAAGCTCCGAGGCCGTGACTTCTCGGCAAAGAACGAAAGTATTACTTCGAATCGTATTGGAATCATTCCTGATCAAGGCCATGATTTGCGGCTATAATCGAGCACTTCGAGTGCTTTAGATTGTTGGAATCGGTGAGTTATGAACGTAATCGAACATAAATTCCTCAATTTGAAGGAATGTAACAGTGGTGTGAATTTGCGTAAGTACGCTATCCAACGAGAGTTTTCCGTTTGCGCTGGTGAGAACATCTTGGTAGCATTTCATTAGTTCTGAAAACGGCCATAAGGCCATTTTGTTAGCGGGAGGTTTTATGATTTTACGTGCACGGGACTTGATAACCGATCAGCGTAAGAAGATTTTACCGACCCTCGTCGCGCTTGCATTGATTGCTGGAGTGATCGTCAGTATCATCGCGTCGACGAACGCGCAAGCTGACTACGCGAACGCTTGCAACTTTGGTTACAGTTCCACTGGCTCAACCTCTGGGACTGGTGCCGGATTCGGATACGGGTACCTGAATGGAACCTTGACTTACGGATACGGCAACCAAATTTGCCCACTTACAATCGTTACATCGAGTTTGCCTGCAGGTACGGAGGGTACGGCTTACACTGCGACGTTGACTGGTTCTGGTGGAACCGGAAGTTACACGTGGTCCGGGTCTAATCCTGATGGCCTAACTCTTTCCAGCGCCGGTGTGATTTCGGGGACACCAGCTTTCGCGGGAACTTACTCCTATACGGTCTTTATGACCGATGGGAACGGTCAGACGGTTAGTGCAACGTTCTCGCTGGGTATCTCGGCGGGCGGTGGAGGTGGCACAACAACTAGCACTACGGCGACGACTACAACGACCACGTCGACCACCACTACTACGGCGCCGACAACCACTACCACTACGGCACCTACGACGACTACAACGGCAGCTCCGACGACTACTACTACTGCACCGCGTCGAATTATTCACAGGTTCTTCTGCCACGGTGTGCATGGATTTGGCATGCCAGGTAGGACGCTGACAATGAACATCTTTGGCCAAGGCTTCTACGCTCAACCCAAGATCATCAGTAACCAATTTGGTACGAGGTTCGGCGTCCTCCACGACAGGGGCAACGTGCTCGTTACTCATGTGACCGTAAGGGGTGGATCGCGTCTAGGTTGGCACACCCTAACCGTCCGCCTGGCGAATGGCAGGAGTTGCAAGGCGAATTACTTAGTCAAGAGGTAGTCGCGATTACTTGAGAAAAGTGCACTGTGCCCCCTCCATTGAGGGGGCACAGTGCACTTACGTATTTCTTGCTCGAAGATTAAAAGTCCGGAAACTCGAGAGTTCCTTGTCGGCGCTTCATCCCCTGCGGATTTCTCGAGAAGGTTCAATCATTGCGATGTATTGGTGGATATCGGGCAGCACGGCCCATTTGATTTGTTCGATGCTGATAAAACCCTTACGGGAATGTTTCAAAATATCGGTGGCGTTGAGCGCGTTGGTTTGACGGCGTTTGTGGGCATTCTTATTGCCTCGACATCTGGGCTCAGCGGTGCATGCTATGAATTAATCTAGTTTTCGGCATTGGATATCGGTGTGAAAACTCCTCATTCGCAAATCAAGCTTTGATGCGATCCTCAAAGACTAATTCTGCTATCTGACGCTGCCACTATGACTGCGAACTGTCACTGAAGTCACCAATAGTTGCTTCACAACGAACTAAATGTTCGTACCTGAATTGTAAATTTGACGAAGTCCCAAATTGATTGCTCATATCCGTTTGGTCGTTCGGGTCAATCTGGTGATGGATTTGAATCGGTCGGAAAGTAGCCTTTGTGCTGATTGGCGCCTTCAACTGGTCAACATTCAGATGTCTCTACTCCTACAAGAGCTCTTACATATTGGAAATGCGTTTTAACTAATCCTGGTTTGGGACAGCGTCGGAGGTCGCGTGGTTTTTGTCAACAGGGACAGTGACCTGACACCCGAATCGGGTCTTAAACGTACGGACGGCACCTTCTTTTAACTGACGTCCCGATTTTTCAATCCCCTTCACCTACCCATCTATCACTTGACACGAACGGTCGAAATCGCAATGCGCATTTTCTCCAAGAGTTTGTCGACCGAACTTCGTCGGAGAGTGACATGGGATCAAGGACCTTTAGTGACGATTCATGCACAAATCGCCGTAGCCGCCCTAACCACGATCTGCCTTTAAGAGGCGCGTTCTATTTGAAATTTCGGATTGGACAAAACGCTAATGGATTTTCACGATTGTCTTCCGAAGGAGACCAACCTCTCAAAGTCATTGACCGCTAACCTACTCTGCACATATCGAAGACTGAATATTCGACCACGATGCACTTTTGGGAACATGACACTATTGGAGAGAATCAACAGTTTCTTGCGATGACCAGTTGATATCACCGAAGACATA
>DAIQOO010000024.1:6931-19066 GCA_036787845.1 Acidimicrobiales bacterium | reverse complement strand
ATCCCCAAGAGCGCGATGATGATTGGAAAGATGGCGAGAAACCATCGGTAGGCGAGCGCGCCCGCGGCGACGTTGACGCGGTTCAGCGTCATGTGGGTGAACGTTTCGCGGAGCACCGCCTTGTATCCCCGCTGGCTCCCTTGCACGCCTTCATCGTAAGACGCGCCGCCTCTCATACGTGGCGGAGGCGGTGTTCGAAGTGTTATCGCTCGCCCAGTGCGATCAATGAGCTCGGATCCAGAAAGGGCGTCCTTCCTTTTTGCGACGCACCACTGCTGAGTGTCTCACCCGTCATCGTCTCAGAGAAGATTTCGGGCGCAACTGACATTGGCGTTGATTCGGGCAGGGGAATTGCAACGTCCTCGTTCGTCTCGGAGCCGAGAACATCGACGCCAACGTCCACATTGCTTGATGAATCGTCACCGTCGACAGGGATCCACGGGGGACTTGTGGATCCTGCCGACGAGAGGACCACCGTGTCCACGGTGGGGGGAATCGAACTGTTACTGCCATGCATCGTGGACCTCTTCGTTGGGATGAAGAAAGAAACCGACGGTGTTTCGCCTATCGCCAGTCCATAGAGAAGTGACGACCCGTTTCAGGAATGACCTAGCGCGGGCGACAAAAGCGCTGAGCATCGTGTCTGGATGACCCACCTGGAACCTTCCTCGGAGGCACCTAACACGCTGTCAGGTGGGAGGGAAGCGGGGTCTAGGCGTCCTAGTTTTGAGCGTAACACCTAGAAAGAAACGTCACCCAAGAATTTTTCGTGACGAAAAGGCGCCGAAAACTCGTTCTAGCGTTGGATTCTGATCTGGTGCTGGCTGATCAATAAATGTCATTCACTCGTTCGTCACGTGCACGAATGCGACACGTCGTGGACACGTCCCTGTGCCGTTGGCGACGGCAGCGACATAATGGAACCACGCGAAAAGTGACGAGACACGATGGCCTTAGTCAAAACCTATAGAAATCAGTGAAATGAACAAGGTCCTCGAGTCGTTTGGACTGACGACTCGCGACTCGCTCGCCGGTGCAGAGGAAATGAACGTCGGACGCGTCGTCATCGTGCACGGCGACAGCGCCGACGTCATGTGGCTGGGCGACGACGGCCTTGAAGTCACTTCTCGCTGCGGTCTCGAGTCGGGGCTGAACATGGTGCCCGTCGCTGGCGATTGGGTTGGCGTTCGTGATGGGCGAGTAGCTCGGGTGCTAGCGCGCCGTAGCGAACTACGCCGCCCCCATCCCAACGGACGCGACGTGCAAGTTCTCGCGGCGAACGTCGACCTCGTGCTCATTGTGGTGCCCGTCGATCTTGGACTGAACAGTCGCCTCTTAGAGCGACTGTCGATCATTGCGAGAGAAAGCGGCGCTCGTCCACTCGTCATCGTCACCAAGATTGATCGCGCGAGTGATCCCACGTCGCTCCAAGAACAGATTGAGAGCGACGACGCAGGGGTCGAGGTGGTCCTGACGAGTTCAGTAACCGGAGAGGGTATTGAGGAGCTTCGTGACTACTTGCCCCTTGGCGTGACCGCCGTCATGCTCGGAGCGTCCGGCGCGGGCAAGACGTCGCTCTTGAACGCACTGGAGGGTACGGACGAATTGACGAAGGATGTCGGGCGCGACGGTGAGGGACGCCACGCCACCACGACGCGCAAGCTCTATCGACTCTCTTCTGGAGGTGTGTTACTCGACATTCCGGGAATTCGACTGCTTGAGGTCATGGTCGATGAAGAGGGGCTTCGTCAGATGTTCGAGGACATCGAGGAACTGGCACTTAAGTGCCGATTTCGAAACTGCCATCACCGCGGTGATGACGGATGCGCAGTAGAGCTCGCCGTCGCGTCGGGCGCGTTGAGTGCTCGACGACTTGAGACGTGGCGAGAGATGCAGTCTGAGATTGAGAACCACGACCGGCTTCGTGATCCGGCGACGGTGAGGGCACAGCGTAAACCTTCGAGGACGCCGCCAAAGGGTTCGTAGTTTTCAGAGTGGCCGAGGTTTCATTACCGTCGATTCGGATTGTTACCTCGAAAGGAGCGTTCGTCTCGCGTCCTTAACAAGGAGCAGTAAGTGCAACGGGTCGGTCGGACTTTGCTCAAGTTCAGGAATGAGACGGACGTAAAAGTCGTGCGCACAATTCCAGGTACGTCTTTGCAGAGCAGCGTCACGACGTAGTTGATCACGAAACCTCTTCTCCTCTAGTCAGCGTAGGAAGTTGACTGATCTCTTCGATTTCCTCGAGCGGGTGTGATGAACGCTGGTGTGACGTTACGACTTGTACGAGAAGAATCCTTGACCGGACTTTCGGCCCATGAGTCCAGCCTGGGTCATTCGCGAGAGCAGCGGTGGCGTCGCGAGGTGGGGCTCCTTGAACTCTTCGTAGAGCGACTCAGCCACCGCCAATGTCGTGTCGAGGCCAATGAGGTCGGCGAGCGCGAGAGGCCCCATCGGGTGGGCACACCCCACCACCATGCCGGTGTCGATGTCCTCGGCGCTCGCGAATCCCGACTCCAGCATGCGAATGGCCGACAGCAGGTAGGGAATCAGGAGAGCGTTCACGACGAAGCCTGCACGGTCGGGCGAGGTGATCACGCGCTTGTTGAGCGACTCGGTCGCGTAGGTGCGAACACGCGCGGAAGTTTCTGGACTAGTCAACAGCGACGAAATGAGTTCGACGAGTTTCAACACCGGAACCGGGTTAAAGAAGTGCATGCCGATGACTTGCTCGGGACGCTTGGTGGCCATGGCGAGCTTGATGATGGGAATCGAGGACGTGTTGGTCGCGAGTAGTGCTTCGGGGTCTTTCACCGCGACGTCAAGCTTTCGAAAGATGTCGAGTTTGATGGCTTCGTTTTCCGCGACCGCTTCGATGACCAGCTGGCGGTCAGCGAGTTCCGCAAAATCCAGGGAGAACGAGAGGTTCGAGCGCGTGCGCTCGGCTTCGTCGTCGAGCATCTTGCCCGACGACACCGCGCGGGCGAGGGACTTTTCGATCCGCTCGATTCCTCGCTCCATTGCCGTGGCGTCTTGTTCAACCACGACGACGTTCGCTCCGGCTCGAGCTGTTATCTCGGCGATACCTGATCCCATGAGACCGCAACCTACGACGCCAACTCGTTCCATTCTGACCTCCATATCCAAAGAAGCACTGGCTTCTCGAAGATTCATCCTAGGTCCGGGCCCGCGTGATCTTCTTGTGAGAGCGACGTGCGCATCGCCGCGCTGAACGGATTGAGTGCTGGGGTCGGTGGCTACGATTGAGCCCAACCGGGTAGTAGCAACTACACCGAGCGACGAAGGAGCCTTTCCATGGATACGGTCAACGTCATCGTTGAGATTCCGCGCGGAAGTCAAAACAAGTACGAATACGATCACGACAATCACACGATCAAGTTGGACCGTCACTTGATTGTTTCGATGGGCTACCCGGCTGAGTACGGCTTCATTCCCGACACCTTGGGCGGCGACGGCGATCCCCTCGACGCTCTGGTGTTGACCGCGTACCCCACGTTTCCGGGCTGCCTGATCGAGAGCAGGATTCTTGGCATGTGCGTCATGACCGACGAGAAAGGTGAAGACGCGAAGCTCATCACGGTCCCTGACTACGACCCAAGGTGGAAGGGCGCTAAAGACATTGGCGACGTCCCCAAAGCCGATCTCGACCGCATAAGTCATTTCTTCACGGTGTACAAGGACCTCGACGAAGGCAAGTGGGTAAAGGTTGAGAACTACGTAGGGCGCGCTGAAGCGCTCGAAGAGTTGGCTGCCTCGCGCGCACGCTTCGTCAAGTAGTTGCTACTAGGGACACCTCATGCCGAGTAGCGAGAGCGTCGTCGTCACTACTACGACGCAAGACTCGCTGCAACGACATGCTCTTCGTCTCCTACTCACTACTCAGGCGTTTCTCTTCGTAACCCTCGCGTGGTGCGTGCTGCTCGTGCACAACCACGTCGCGCAGAACGCGGGCATCTCGTACTACGGATCACATCACGGCACCGTCGTGTACGCCATTGTCGGTTACGTGTCGGCCGCAATTGGCATATGGCGCGCGTCGTCACTCTTTCAAGTAAGCGGTGCGGAGTTCCTAGTCTGGTTCGGGCTTCGCGTCGTTGCGGTGATGTTGATCTTGTTACTAGTGACGCCCTACGACGAGGGAGTGTTTCTCAATTGGACGCACATGAGCGTTGGCGTCATCGGTGCGCTCTTTCAACTAGCGATCTCGATCACATTCATTCGCCGCCTCGGCACACTCTCGTCGAAGCTCGGATTCGCAGTACAACTTTTAGGCGGCGTACTCGGCGCTCTCTCCCTGCCCGACTGGCGCTTTCAGTATCTCTTGAACGCCGAGATCGTCCTCGAACTGGGCTTTTGCTGGTGTCTCTTAGAGGGAACGAGAATGTTGGCCCGCGGCGAAGCAGCGGCGTATTAAAGGCTGCTGAGTTCGCGGCGAATCGCGGCTTCGGCGAGCACGGTAAGAGCGGTGAACCACTCGTCGGCGTTCACCGAGAGTGCGTGTTCCCCCTCAAGTTCAATCTGACCAAAGAACAGTGCGTACCAAATGCGAGCGAAGGCGACGGCACTCATTCCTTCGGCGAGCAAGTCCATGTCCTGGAGTGGTTGCACGCGGCTCACAATGAGCGAGGCGACTTCCTTCTTCGCGTCGGCGATACCGGCCGACGCCGTTGGATTGTGGCGAGCGAACGACATACTCTCGATGCGCTGGATGCGTGCTTCGGTTCGTGCCGGGACCTGAGCGTCAGCGATGATGACCCGAAGAGCTTGGCGAAGGTCCTCAGTCGTTCGCACCGATTCGAATGGACGGGTGAAGGTCTCCGCCAAACCGAGCAGCACTTCGCGAAAACGGTGCACGATCGCACAGGCAATGAGATCTTCGCGGTCATCGAAGTAGCTGTAGAGAAGGGCCATTGAGATGCCGGCGCCCAGTGCGACACGCTTTACGCGAAATTGCGTCATCCCGTTGAGCTCAATTTCGTGAGCCGCCGCTTCCAAAATCTTGTCACGAGTCATTACGAGAGGTTACATTGCAAAGCCCAGCGAGTTGGCTCGCCCACCACAAGCCAATGGTGTCAACGCGGTGATAGTGGCGGCCACCCCGGGATTGGTCCGCGACCCGAGGGGAATCGCACGTTCTTTGCTCTGACGAACTCGTGCAGTGTCTCTGGCCCGTATTCGCGGCCGTAGCCGCTTCCCTTAACGCCGCCGAACGGTGAACCAATGAAGTTGCGCCGGGTGTAGTTGTTCACGAACACCATTCCGACTTCGAGGCGCTGGGCCAGTTGACTCGCGCGCGTTTCGTCGCGAGTGCAGATCGCCGCAGTGAGGCCATACGGCGAGTCATTAGCGATGTCGACCGCTTCGTCGTCAGTGTCAAAGCGCATCAGACACGCGACGGGACCAAAGATCTCCTCTTGGGCAATCGCCATATTGGCAGTGACGTCACCAAAGACGTAGGGCGCGATGAAGTAGCCGTCGTTGAAGCGTGGTTCGTCGGGCACCGTGCCCTTAAAGAGCAGTGTCGCGCCCTCTTTAACGCCGAGGTCGACGAAGTGTTGCACGCGCTGCAGCTGTTTGGCGTCGACCAGCGGTCCAATGTCGGTGTTGCTCTCGAGCGGGTCACCGACCACGAGTTGCTTGGTCTTGGCAACGAAGCGACTAGCGAATTCGTCGTAAATCGACGCGTGCACCAGTATGCGCGACGTGGACGTACAGGCCTCTCCTTGGTTATAGAACATGCCCTCAATCGCGATCGCGACGGCGCGGTCGAGTTCAGCGTCGTCGAGCACGAGTAGCGCGTTCTTGCCACCGAGCTCCATCGTGGCGAACGTCAAGTTCTTCGCGGCGCCCTCCATGACTTTTCGTCCCGTGGCTGTAGAACCCGTGAAGGAGATTCGCTCTACTTTCGGGTGGGCCACCAACGCCGCGCCGGCGGACATGCCGCTCACGGCATTGATCACACCCGGCGGCAGGACTTCGTTGGCGATCTCGGTGAGACGCAGCACGGTAAGTGGCGCCTGTTCGCCGGGCTTAATCACGACCGTGTTGCCAACCGCGAGTGCGGGCGCGCATTTCTTTGAAAAGTGGATGGGTGGCCAGTTGAAGGGGAGTATCGCGGCGACGACGCCGTACGGCTCGTAGGTAACGCGTGCCTCAATCGGGCCCTGGTCCAGAATCTGCCCGTGGACGAAGTCGGTGATGCCGGCGTAGTAGTCAAAACTCGAGTGGCACGAGAGGACGTCGATGCGAAGCGCGTCGCGCTTGGGCTTGCCGACCTCGCGCGCACAGAGCTCGGCCAATTCTTCAGCGTGCAGACGTATGCGCGCCGCCACCTCTCGCATCAACGCGCCGCGCTCCTTTGGCGAGAGGTAGCGCCAGACGTCTTCGTAGGCACGCCTCGAATCGAGGACCGCGCGGTTGACCTGCTCGTCACTAGCTATCGCAACACGCGCCAGCGGCGTGCCGTTGGCCGCCTCGAGGACGTCGAACGTTGCCGTGTCGTCGTCGTCGATGAAGACGCCGCCGATGAACGACTGCCACAACGGACGACGCTCGAGCAAGGCGTCGGTGACGGTGGACTCGATGGGACGTTGATCTTTAATGGTGGTCATGTGATCTCATTTCATCTACGTCGACTGATCAAGTGCCTCTAAAGGTGAGGCTAGTCACGTGATACGCGAACGCTCTCGCCATTAGTCGAGCGCCCGTTCAAGCACGACGGTATCGATCGCGTCCATAATCGTCGCGAGCTCAGGGGTGGGCGCGTACGTTTGGCGCAGTGCGACGAGCGTCGCGATTGACGCGCGGTCGATTTTCCCACTCTCAACAAACCCCGTTGAAGGACGACGAAGACACTCGTAGTGTTCCTGTGCTTCGTTTTCAGTGAGGTTGAGAAGTCGCGTTGCGGCTTCAATGACGTCGGTCTCTCTCTCGCCGGCGATGATCTCTCGCGTCGTTGAGAGGAGCGCGTCGGCGAAGCGGATGTTGACTTCTTGGAGGGACAACTCGTCGTCCGCTCTCGTCGCGAGGACAGTGCCGAAGTAGGGGCCGAGGTCAGCCACGGGGCTCAGAATGGAGCACCCGGCGCCCACGGCCCGCAGTTCGTTTCCGGCGTTCAAGATGGTGACCGCGCACGATCCCGCGATGAGAGCTTCCGTTCGTCGCGGCGTCGAGCCCAAGGATTCAATTGTGTAGTCGCCAGGCCGGAGACCGGCTCGCTCGAGCAGTCCGTAGGCGACGAACGCGAAGCCCGACTGGGGAACGTCGACACCCAGTGTTTGACCGCGCAAGTCCTCGACGTCGGTGATGGTCGCAGCCGCGCACAGCGAAAGTCCAAGTCCACGGTCTATCCCGCAGATGATCTGCAACGGGATCCGTCGTTGGAGCGGATTCGCGGACAGGAAGTGATAGGCGAGAACGTTGTCGGGACTCGTGAACACAACGTCGAACTCACCGGCTTCGAGAGAGGTGAACTGTGCGGGCGAGGACGGCACTAACGACTCGTGTACGTCGAGGCCAGCGCGACCAAGTTCTCCTGACGATCGTGCGAGATCAATCAAGAGCGACGGCGTGAAAGTGCCAACGTTGAGATGAATCTCGTGCATCGCGACATGATGGCACATCGAAATGATGAGGGTTCTGAGTGAACCTTGAAGAATTTTCACCGGCTCAGAATGCGCAAGGCGCCGGCGAACGGACCTCTACGACGAGAGTGACACGTCCGCTGTTGAGTAGTGCTTAGAGTTCGCTGGCCCAATCGCGAGTTTGGAGGATCTCAGCCATACGCGCGAGGAACTGTGCGGCGTACGCCCCGTCAATGACTCGGTGGTCGAAGGTCAACGCGAGATTTCCAACGGAGTGGATGGCAATGGATTCCTCGCCCGCGTCATCTATCAGCGCGACCGGCTTTCTTACGATGCCGTCTGTAGCGAGAATCGCCACTTGGGGTTGATTGATAATCGCGCCGGTCATCAAGGTGCCGTACGGCCCCGGGTTCGTGATCGTAAACGTACCGTCGGCGAAGTCGTCAACAGTGAGCTTTTTGGTGCGAGCACCGAGGGCGAGCTCGCGGATTTTCTTTGCGAGGGAGCGAAGGTTGTAGCCGTCCGCATTGTGTACGACTGGTACGACAAGTCCGCTGCCGTCGAGGTCAACGGCGATGCCGAGATTCACGTCGCGGTGCACAATGAGCTCGTCGTTGCCGACTGAGGCGTTGAGATGTGGAAAATCGCGCAACGCCGCAAGTGCGGCGAGTGCGCTAAAGGGCAGGTACGTGAGCGTGAAGCCTTCTTGTTCTTTGAACGCGGCGCCGTGCGCTCGGCGCTGCACTTCGACGTGTTCGTAGTCCACCTCTTTGACCATCAAGGTGTGAGCCGACGTCGCTTTGGAACGCGTCATGTGTTCGGCGGTGAGGCGGCGAATCTTGTTGAAGGGAATGACCTCGTCATGCTCACTTTGCGCGCGAGCGCCGCCGTTGCTAATGAGCGCCTCGACGTCACGGCGCAGTATTCGACCTTCGGGACCGCTTCCCCGCACCGAAGACGCCTCGATGTCGTGATCACGAAGCAGGCGTCGCACGACTGGCGACCCGGCGCTGCTGGAGGAGACTGGACCTTCAGTCGCCGACGCAGCTCTGCTCTCAACGAAAGCCAGCACGTCGTCTCGGGTGACGCGACCATTAGGGCCCGAGCCGGGAACGTCACTCGCGTCGAGACTGTGCTCCGCCAAGAGTCGTCGCACGACCGGCGACACGTGATCCGTGGACGCACGTTCCACTTTCGCCAGAGGCGCGGCGAGCGGCCGTGACGCTGACGTCGCCTTGCTCGCGGCGCTACTCTTCGCGGGCTCGTCGAGGTCGTCATCACCAATGACCGCGAGCAATGTTCCGACGTCGACCGTCTCACCCTCTTTGACGAGAATTTTTGTGAGCACGCCGTCTGCCGGTGAGGGGATCTCAGTGTCCACTTTGTCGGTGGACACTTCAAAGAGTGTCTCTCCACGCTTGACCGTGTCGCCGACCTGCTTGAACCACTTCGTTACCGTGCCGTCGGCGACCGTTTCGCCGAGTTGGGGCATCGTGACCCTAGCCACGACGAGTCTCGCGAAGTGAAGAAGTAAAGCAGATCACGCGACGCCCGAGACTTGAAGACGTTCGGCCATCCAGTCCGCACTCTGGGGACGATGACGGTACACGACGTTGGCACCGCCGTGGTTGCCCTCTTCGAGCAGCAGCAGTTCGCTCTCGCCGCTCACTTCGTTCGCCAGTCGCTCTCCGTCTTGCCACGGGAACAGTCGATCACGTTTTCCCATGATCACGAGAAGTGGCGTGGTGATCCTCTCGGTGTGGCCTTCGAGTGTCATGTCCCACGCTCTTCGTTCGGCCTCCTCGGGAGTTGAAGAGAAGGAGCGAACTTGGAAGGCGTGACGCGTCAAAGGATTGAGGTTCTTCCATGACGCGCCAAGGTTGTAAGGGCCAGCCAGTGCAATCGTTCCTTTGATGGGCAGATCAGAACTCGCCATGCGCGCCGCATAAAAGCCGCCGAGGCTCACGCCCCACACGCCCAGTCGGGTGCCGTCGACGTCGTCCATAGCTAGCAAGTGATCGATCACCGCCTCTCCCACGCGGTCCCACTCGGGGCGAATGGCGAGTGTCCATTCGGCTTCGCCCTGACCTGGACCGTCCAGTGCGAAGGTTGCCATACCGCGATCGAGGAACGTCCGCTCTACTTCTCGAAACTCATCCTTTGTCGAATCGAGTCCGGGAATCAAGAGAACAGTGGGGTGAGGACCTTTCGTGTAGGGCGCTCGAAAGAAGCCGACCAGCGTCGATCCCTCGAAAACGATCTCTTCGCGTCGGGCTTGGGGCACCAACAACGGCGCTGCCCTGTTGAGGGCGTCGACGGCCCGTGCGTGTGCCGCCTTGGCCTGATCGAGGTCGTGAACGAAGAGGAACTTGCCGAAGTGAAAATACGTGGCGGCGCGAGCGTAGGACTCACCGGCCGAACGTAGGTGCCCACTTTTTAGCGCAGCGTCGGCGAGTTCAAGGTGCACTTCAGCGCCCTTGCACCACGCCGCGCACCAGTCATCCCAGTTTTCGAGGTCTTGGGTGATCCGCGTAAAGTCGCTCGTGTCGACACCATTAGAGCAAAAGCGCGGTCCCCAATTGGCTATTGCAGTCTCCACGAGATCGTCCGCCATGGTTCCCCCTCGTGAGCGCCTATTGGTTGTGATGGTAATGGAGTTCTGGGGGCGCTGAACAGTAGTAATTCATTGAATTCTTTTCACGCCTTTGAGTTTGACGGCGTACCAACGCGTCGTTATGGTTACGCCATCACTCACCGAGTGATCGGACCTGGACTACTGCATCGGGGGAGCGCCGGGGACGTAAAACGCAGGGGGAAACTATGAATAGAAAAGGAAGATATTTTCGCGCGCTTGGTGTGACGTCGATTTCTGTGGCGTCGATGGCGATGATGATGACCACGTCAAGTGGTGCGTCGAGCGGAACTATTGCCAAGGGTCAACCAGTGGTGATCGGCATTTCGCTGTCGCTGTCGGGTGACTTCTCGGTCGACGGAGCTGCGTTTAAGCAGGGCTATCAACTGTGGGCCGATAACGTAAATGCGCACGGTGGGCTTCTTGGACACCACGTCAAACTCGACATCGTCTCGGACGCGTCAAGTGCCACCCAAGTCGTGACGAACTACCAAAAGTTGATCTCGCTTGACCACGTGAACTTGACGGTCGGACCGTTCTCGTCGTTGCTGAGCGTGCCCGCAGCCAAGGCTGTTGCGCGCTACGGCTACGCAATGGTTGAAGGAGCGGGCGGTGCGCCGTCAGTCTTTCAAAATGGCTTGACGAATATCTTCGACGTGTCAATGCCCGTCAAAGACTCATTGGTGCCGTTCGCGAATTGGATTGCCTCGCTGCCAGCGAGCAAGCGTCCAACAACGGCCGCGTACGTGACGACCAATGACGCCTTCACCGAACCACAGATTCCCGTGGCGCAGAAGATCATCAAGGCTGCGGGCGTGAAGACTTCGTACTACACGGTCTTTCCGGCAGAGACGACGGACTACACGCCGATCGCCGACTTGGTAGCAGCGAAGAAGGCACAGATCGTGGTACTGGGATCAGTGGACGTGCCAACAGTGTCGGCCTTCATGCTGGCCTTCGAACAGGCGCACTACAACCCCAAAGTCTTCATTGCGACGGGTGGCCCGGACCAAGGTAGTGGTTTCACCAGTGTCGTCGGCATAAAGAACGCCAACGGCGTGATGGTGCCCAACGCGTGGTACGGCTCGGCAACGACGCCCGGGAGCCAGGCAATGGTCGCTGCGTACGTCAAGAAGTACGGTGGCTCGGCTGCAACGGTCAGTGCTGACGTCGCTGAGGCGTACTCGGTTGGTCAAGTTATTAACCAAGCGGTCGTCGCAACCAAGGGCTTTGACAACGCCAAGATCATCAAGTACCTGCACTCTGGGGTTACGTTGACCAGCGTGCAAGGACCGGTGAAGTTCGACGCACTGGGTGAGAACAACAAGGCAACGGCGTTCACGTTCCAGTGGCAGGGCAGCAAATTTGTTCAAGTCAATCCGACTAATAACAAGGCCTCCAAGCCAGTGCTCTTCCCGAAGCCGGTCTGGTAAAAGTAGACCTTGAGTAGTTCTGCGCTCATCCACGCCTTACTTGACGGCGTCATGACCGGTTCGGTCTACGCCCTAATGGCAACGGGGTTAACGCTCATATTCGGAGTGATGAACATCATCAACATCGCTCAGGGAATCTTGGTGATTTTAGGTGCCTACCTGAGTTATACGTTGTCGGTGCATTTCGGCATTGACCTCTTTGCAGGCTTGCTCATCACGATCCCCACGCTCTTTATCGTGGGGATCGTGGTGGAGCGTTTTTTCATGGCCAGGCTGAAGGGGCCAGAACGGACGGCGATGTCAATTCTGGTCACTTACGCCATTTCCCTCATTATTGAGGGATCGCTCAACATGATTTACACAACCAACGTGGTTCAGTTGAAGGCTTGGTACGTCAGTGCAACCTTCCGGATCTTTGGACTCTGGATTGCCTATATCTATTTCTTTGGCTTCCTTTTGGCGGCCG
>DAIQOO010000024.1:0-6831 GCA_036787845.1 Acidimicrobiales bacterium | reverse complement strand
ATCTTTGGACTCTGGATTGCCTATATCTATTTCTTTGGCTTCCTTTTGGCGGCCGGTCTCTTGGCAGCTCTCTATTTCATGTTGTACCGAACCCGCTTTGGCGCGAGCATCAGGGCGTCATTAGCGGACCAGACAGCCGCTGCGCTAATTGGCATCAACGTCAAGCGGGTGTCGACGATCTGTTTTGGACTTGGCGTCGCCGTCACCGCGTCGGGTGGCATGGTGTACGGCGCGACGAATGCGTTCAACGCCAGCACCAGTTACGACTTGATCTCTCGACTTCTCACGATCATTGTCTTGGGCGGCATGGGCAGTCTCGGTGGCGCACTGCTGGCGGCGATTTTGATGGTGACGCTCGGTGACGTGGTTGCTGTCGTGTGGTCCCCGATTTGGTCAAGTCCAACGTTTTTCTTCGTTCTCGTCATCGTGTTGTCATTGCGGCCCCAAGGACTCTTCGGTAAGCAGTCCGCGAGAGTGGCTTGATGTCAAAAGTAAAGCCGTCGCTGTGGGCACTCGGCGTTGTCGTCCTTGCACTATTTCCGCTCATTGTTACGAATCCGACGTACACGACCATCGGTGTCGATACGTTGATGTTTATGGCGTGTGCCACGTCATGGAACATGTTTTCTGGATACTCAGGCTACGTATCCTTAGGAACCGGAATTTTCTTTGGCTGCGGGGCGTACACCATGGCCCTGATTTCGACGCACGCCCATATGGCTGGTGGCATCGCCCAGTTTTGGCTCATACCACTTGCTGGAGTCGTCGCAATGGTGGTGGCACTCCCCGTAGGTGCCATAGCTCTTCGGGTACGCCGTCACACGTTCGTCGTCATCACGATTGCCTTATTCTTCGTTTTCCAACTTTTAGCAATCAACGCCTCGTTCACCGGGGGCGCGGCGGGCATTTCGCTGCCGCTTATTCCGTGGTTGGCCGCGTATTTCAACTTGCCCTTCTATTACATCGCCCTCGCGATGGTCATCTTCGCGACGGCGTTGTCAGCTTCAGTGCGGCGCTCTCGTTTTGGACTTCAGTTGCTCGCGATTCGCGACGACGAAGATCGAGCTCTCGGACTCGGCGTCAGGGTGACCGCCGTGAAGATCACTGGTTTCGTCATGTCGGCCTTCACGATTGGTATGGCCGGGGCACTGTACGCAATGTTTCAGGGCCAGATCTATCCGCAGTTCGTCTTCGATCCGACCTTTGACATCACGGTCGCACTGATGGCATTCTTCGGCGGTTTTGGCACACTGCTCGGTCCTTTGCTCGGGGGTCTCATTCTCGAGTCGTCCCAGCAGTATTTGACGCTCACGTTCTCTAATGGCTCCTTGTACCTGATTCTCTTTGGCGTCTTGTTCTTGATCGTCATTCTCTTCATGCCCCAAGGCGTCGTTGTTCGGGTGTCGCAACTGTGGGCTCGGCGAAATCTGAAGCGTGACGCCACCCCACCCTCCGACGTCACGCCAACCGCCGAAGCCACAGCGATAGCTGGAGCGAGTCACTAGTGGCGACGCTCCTTGAAGCAAAGGGCGTGTCGCGGGCCTTCGGTGGTGTCAAGGCACTCGACGGCTGTTCGCTCACCGTCGAAAAGGGGAGCATTACCGGTCTCATTGGTCCCAACGGATCGGGCAAAACGACGCTGTTTAACGTTATGACCGGTTACGTGAAGCCCGATAAGGGCACGGTCTTGTTTGACGGCAACGACGTCACCAACGCCCGGCCCAACAAGATCTTCGCTCTTGGCGTTGGACGCACGTTTCAACTCACGCGCATCTTTGAACGCATCAGCGTGATCGAGAACATGCTGGTTGCCACGCAACGCGACGAGAGCTGGTTGCGCGGACTCACGCGATCAAAGTCCTCACCCTCTGAACTGCACGCCGCGATGGAGTGGCTGGACTTTGTAGGACTTGCCCGTCTCGCCTCGATGCAGGCGGGATCGCTCTCTTATGGCCAGCGAAAGCTCTTGGAGTTGGCGTACGTGCTGGTCGCCGATCCAGACGTCATCTTGCTCGACGAGCCAGCGGGTGGCGTCAATCTGACGCTGATCAATGAGATCAGCGAGAAGATCCTCGCGCTCAATAAGGGTGGCAAGACGTTCCTCGTCGTGGAACACAACATGGAGTTCGTCATGAAGATCTGCAACAAGATCACGGTCATGCACCAAGGTTGTGACCTGGTGACGGGAACGCCCGCTGAAGTGCGCAATAACCCTCAAGTCTTGGACGCGTATCTCGGCGGCAGTGACGACGAGTTTGATCAGGCGGTCGCCAGTGGCTGAGTCGACGGCGTTCTTGCGCTTCGAAGGCGTTGTCGCCGGGTACGGCGGCGGCGACGTCATCAAAGACGTCAGTTTCGACGTACCCCAAGGTGGCGTGACGTGCATTGTGGGGCCGAACGGCTCGGGTAAGTCAACATTGCTGAAAACCGTGAGTGGTCTTGTACGCCCCCGACTTGGCCAGATCTGGTTCAAGGGCACGCCGCTCGTCGGTTTGACGCCGAGGGAGATTCTCAAACTTGGCGTCGTGCAAGTGCCCCAGAATCACAGTCTCTTTCGCGAAATGACCGTCGAGCAGAACGTGGAGCTCGGCGCGTTCCTCATCAGAGATCGAAAGCTCATTGCCCAACGACTGAAGAACGTCTGGGAGATCTTTCCAATCGTCGCCGAGCGAGCTAAGGACAAAGCCGGCAGCCTTTCGGGTGGACAGCAGCGCCTCGTGGAGTTTGCGCGCAGTTTGATGTTGGAACCGGAACTTATTGTGCTCGACGAGCCCTCAATGGGCCTGGATCCCAAGACGCTGCGCTTGGTGTTCGAGACCATCAAAACGATGAATAAGGTCGGACGTACGGTATTACTCGTGGAACAGAACGCCCGCCAGGCACTTCGAATGAGCCACTTCGCCGTGGTGTTGGAGAACGGTCTCCTTCGACTTTCTGGCTCGGGTAGTGAGGTATTGAACAACCCAGAGATTGGCGCGCTCTACCTTGGCGGCAGTATCCACGCGTCGCCAAAGCAGGCAGCGAGTTAGGCGATGAGGTCGGGAGGGTGAGGACATGAGTGACGACAAGAACAGCATTGGCTGGATCGGTTGTGGCCGCATGGGCACCGCCATGGCCAAGCGTCTGGTCGTAGCGGACTGCGACGTCACGGTCACCAACCGTACGCGCGCCAAGGCCGAGGTGTTGGGCGAACTCGGCGCGAAGGTCGTCGACACGCCACGGGACCTCGCAGGGTGTGACGTCGTCTTCATTATGGTGTCAGCCGATAAGGAACTGCTCGCCGTCACCACCGGTCCAAACGGCATTCTTTCGAACGACGACGCCGCGCCCAAGGTGGTGGTGGACTGCTCCACCGTGTCGTCGACGACGTCAGCGCTCGTTCGTGAAGCCCTAGCGAAGAAGAACATCGAATTCCTCGCCGCACCCGTGAGTGGGAACCCTAAGGTCGTCGCCTCGGGAAAGCTCACGCTCGCGGTGTCGGGCACGCGCGGCGCCTTTGAGACGGTGTTGCCGTACTTGCGCGAACTCGGTCACGGCGTCACGTACGTCGGTGACGACGAAGTTGCTCGCCTGGTAAAGATCTGCCACAACATGCTCTTAGGCATCGTGACCCAGGCGATGGCCGAAGTCACAGTGTTGGCCGAGCGCGGCGGCATTCCTCGAAGCGCGTTCCTCGAGTTTCTCAATAACTCCGTCATGGGTTCCACGTTCTCTCGCTACAAGACACCGGCCTTCGTAAACCTCGACTTCACGCCAACCTTCACGCCGGTGCTCCTTCGAAAGGACTTTGACCTCGGAATGGCTGAGGCGAAGGCGTTGAGCGTTCCCATGCCGGTGTCGGCCCTGTGCACCCAAATCGTCATTAACGCCATCGGTGCTGGTTACGCCGACGACGACTTTGCGATACTGCTACTCGAAGAAGCGCGCGGCGCTGGCTTGGTGATGGAGTCCGAGAATCTTGTCATCGACGACGGACTAGGGGTCAAGAAATGAGAGAGGGTTTCGGACCGATCATCAACACCCCCGGACACAACGGGGTGGACTTCGAGACGCGCGTCGACTTCGATCGACTGCGCAGTTATCGATTGGCGAGGGCCCGTGAGGCACTCGAAGCGAGTGACCTCGGCGCAATCCTCTTGTTCGACTTCTACAACATTCGCTACGTCTCACAGACCTGGGTGGGCGGCGCGCTCGGCGACAAGATGACCCGCTACTGCTTACTTACTCGAAGCGGCGAGCCGATCCTCTGGGACTTCGGCTCGGCGGCACGTCACCATCAACTCTTCGCCCCGTGGCTCGAGCCCGAGAACTGCCGCGCCGGCATGCTCGGACTGCGTGGCGCCATCGCGCCCAAGGCGGGTCTCTTTGAGTCGGCCGTGAAAGAGATCGTCGGACTGTTGAAGGATCAGAACGTCTTCGACCAGCCCATTGGTATTGACATCGTCGAGTTGCCGTTCCTCTTCGAGATTCAAAAGGCGGGCGTTCAAATTCGTGACGCTCAACAACTGATGCTCGACGCTCGACAGATCAAGAACCAAGACGAGATAATGCTGCTCTCTCAGGCCGCGGCAATGGTCGACGGTGTCTATCACGACATCTTTGAGGCACTAAAGCCGGGCGCGCGCGAGAACGAGATCGTGGCGCTCGCGAACAAGCGTCTCTACGAGATGGGTTCAGAACAAGTTGAGGCGATCAACGCCGTCTCGGGCGAACGGTGCAACCCTCACCCGCACAACTTCACTGACCGCATCATTCGCCCCGGCGACCAAGCGTTCTTCGACATCATTCACTCCTACAACGGGTATCGAACCTGTTACTACCGCACGCTTTCGGTTGGCAGTTCCACCGCTTCGCAGCGCGACGCCTACGAAAAGGCCCGCGGGTGGATGGACGCCGCGATCGATCTTGTGCGACCCGGTGTCGGAACCGATGAGATCGCCCTGGTGTGGCCGGCCGCGACGGATTTTGGCTTCGCCAATGAAATGGCGGCCTTCGGTCTGCAGTTCGGTCACGGTCTCGGCCTTGGTCTGCACGAGCGACCGGTGATCAGCCGCCTGAACAGCCTGCGCGACCCGATTGAACTCCAAGTCGGCATGGTCTTCGCGCTCGAGACGTACTGCCCGGCCACCGACGGGGTGTCGGCGGCGCGCATTGAAGAGGAAATTGTCGTAACGGAAAATGGCCCAGCAATTCTTACGCACTTCCCAGCGCAAGAACTCATGGTCGCGAACAAGTACTAGGAGAGAACAATGACCAGCACGAAGGTGGCGCCGGAAGAGACTGACGTCGATTTCCGAGTGGCAATGTACCGCAGCCAATTCGCGCTGCGTCAGTTCGAGAAGCGCGCCTACGACCTCTTCTTGGAGAATTACGTCAAAGGGACGAGCCATCTCTCCATTGGCCAAGAGGCCGTTGCGGCCGGCGTCGCGGCGGCAATGCGACCCACCGACTGGACCTTCGCGACGTACCGCGGTCACGCGCACACGCTTGCTCGTGGCGTTCCCATGACGCCAGTGTTCGCCGAGCTCATGGGTCGCACCAACGGTCTGATGGCCGGAAAAGGTGGCTCGATGCACCTGACCAGTGTCGAGCACGGGGTGATGGGTTCGTACGCCATCATCGGCGCGCACCTGCCAATCGCGTGCGGCGCGGCGTGGAGCGCGCAGTACCGCGGCACCGATCAGGTCGCCGTGGCTTTTTTTGGCGATGGCTCGACGAACATCGGTGCGTTTCACGAGGCGCTGAACTTCGCCGCCGTATGGAAGTTGCCGGTGATCTTCTTCTGCGAGAACAACCTTTGGATGGAGTACACACGTACCTCAGACGTGACGGCGGTTCATAATCCCGCCGCCGATCGCGCCTCGGCGTACGGGCTCGAGAGCATCATCATCGACGGCAACGACGCCGACGAGGTCTACGAAGTGACGTTGGCCGCGATCACGCGAGCTCGCGCTGGCGAAGGTCCGAGCATGATCGAAGCCAAGACGTATCGCCACGGCGGCCACTCGCGCGCCGACCCCGGAAAGTACCGCCCCGACGAAGAGCTCGCCGAGTGGATGGCGAAGGATCCGATCCCGCGCTATCGCACTCGGCTCCTGGAAGCTGGCGTTAACGAGGACGTGCTGGCAACAATTGAAGCGGAAGTCGACGCAATGGTCGACGTCGCGACCGACGAGGCCAAGGCCGGCGGCATTCCTGGTGAAGATCTGTTGTTGAAGGACGTATGGGCTGACGGAGGTGCGTCATGGCGCAACTGACATTTCGAGAAGCAATCGCGCGCGGCATCGCACAAGAGATGCGACGAGACGAGTCGGTGGTCTTCCTAGGCGAAGACGTGGGCGCGGCGGGCGGTGTCTTCAAGGGCACCGTCGGGCTGCTGGAAGAGTTTGGCGACGTGCGCGTGCGCGACACGCCCATCAGTGAGCAGGCAATTCTGGGTGCCGCCATGGGCGCGGCGATGACGGGTCTTCGTCCCATCGCCGAGATCATGTTCTCGGACTTCTTCGCGGTCTGTTGGGATATTGTGGCGAATGAAATCGCGAAGAGTCGCTACATGACCAACGGTCAGATATCCTTCCCGCTCGTCATTCGCTCGGGCAACGGCGGCGGTCTTCGATTCGGTGCGCAGCACTCCCAGAGTGTGGAGAACTGGGCGATGATGGTGCCCGGACTGAAAGTTGTTGTCCCTTCAAACGCCTACGACGTGGTTGGTCTAATGGCGGCGTCGATTCGCGACGACGATCCCGTCATCTTCCTCGAAGCCAAGGCGCTCTACGCCTCGAAGATGGACGTGCCCGACGGCGAGATTGTCGACACGTTGGGAACGGCGAA
>DAIQOO010000113.1:1407-5379 GCA_036787845.1 Acidimicrobiales bacterium | reverse complement strand
CGGGATTGAAGAGCCACTGGCGAAGTTCACGTTCTTGATTACGAGCCAAGCGGATGACGACCGTCTCGTCGCTCGCGGCGCGCTCAATCAAAGTGAGGGTCTGCAGGACCGAGTCGTGCAGGTGCGCCGCCACGTTGGCGCGCTCTTCGATTCGCACTCGAGTTCGACGCTCGCCCGAGAGGTCGTTCAGCGTCGCCAGCCACCACGGCGCGAGCAGGACCAAGACCCCCGCCAGCAGAATTAGCGTGCCAAAAAGCGCCGGTGTTGCTCCGCCCCATACGCCACCAATTCGTCGGAGCGTTCGAAGACCGAGGAAAATCAGTACGACGCCGATCACGACGCGAAGCAGAAGACTCCTGCGACTTCGAGTCGATGGAACGCCGATAAAAGGAGCGGACTTTAGAAGTTCTGTGAGGTGGCGACGTTCATCGCTCGAGGCACCTCGCCAAACACCAGCGCCACCCATGAAGCTCAACAACACAGGCCACGTGAAGATCCCAATTTTTAGCCCCGTCGCTGAGTGCACGATGAGTATCGCCGCGATGAGAGCGACGCCGCCAATAAGAACGCGATGAAATTCATGATGACGGCTGAGGACGCGCTGCGCTATCGACTGCTCCTCACCGGCGCGCGTCAACGTCAACCACAGCAGTACGTACAGCAAAAGTCCGAGCCCGGACACGAGCGCGAGCAACGAGAAGCAAATGCGCACTCTGCGTTCTTTGACGCCAAGGCGGATGGCGAGTCCCCCACAGACTCCGCCGAGGATCGCGTTGTCGACGCCGCGACGATAGGGACGTTGCGGTGTGCCGATGATCGCATGCGTTGGGGTCGTGAGTGCCATTGCTCTCCTCTCGTTGATTGACGAGTACGGCACTTTAAAGTCTTCCACGGTCAGATGATGAGCGCTCTAGGGGAAAACCCTGAACGTTACGCGCAAAAACGCGAACATCTTGGGGTTCGCCCCAATGGGCGCGATGATGAATGCAACTTACATTGGTCGTATGGACGAAGCCAACGACGAACCCAAAATCGACGCAGAACAAAATACGGCGGAGGCGCGAACGCTTCACAGAAGCACGACGAAGAAAGTCTTCGGCGGTGTCGCCGGTGGCATCGCTGAGCGCTTCGACATTGACGCCAACATTGTCCGCGTGTGCTTCGTCGTGTTGGCGATCGTGTACGGCCTCGGTATTGCGATCTACCTTGCGATGTGGGCGCTCATTCCGCGCTCATCTGTCGCGAAGGGAGATGATGAGTCGGATGACTTAGTTGAACACGACCGATCTCACTGGCTCCGCTACGCCGTCCCCTTTGGCGTAGTGGCACTCGCGGTCATTGTTTTTTCCGCGCTGGGAAACGTACACCCTTACGTCGGGAAAGTCCTCTCGCTCATCTGGTTGATCTTTCTGGTGTTAGTAGCGGTCATCGCGCTTCGATCACCGGCGAGCCGTCTCACGTTGCGCCGGATGATTGCCCTCGCGTTTCTCAGTGCCGTGAGTCTGGTCATACTCGTCGTGGGCGCATTCCTAGTGACCCTGCAGGTGATTGGTGTTCCATTGGAAGGCGGAAGTGGCGTGCACGAATGGCACCCGGTAACGACGTCAGAGATTCAGCGCACATACCACGGTGCCTTTGGTCAGTCCACCATCAATCTTGTGAATGTTCCCTTTACCTCGGGCACGTGGTCAATCACGGCGACCCAGGGCGTCGGTGTCTTGATCATCGATATACCCGCGAACGCCGCAGTTGACCTGCGTACGCACGTTGGTATTGGCAACGTGAAAAGCGAGACAGTTCCTTCGGCGAACGCCGCGGTGGCTGGCGCAAGACCGCGATTGGTGTTGAATCTCGAAGTCGGCATTGGCCAGATTCAGATATTCAGATTCCAACGCTGAAGACAGGTTGACTCTAAAAATTAATAACGCCGTGGCCACCGCCAGCGGTCGCGGTGGAACTTATTCTGATGTAGTTCGGATCAACCGCCAGTTCACTCCACGTGCTCGTTGTTGACGTGGCGTCAGTGCCGGTGATCGTTCCGGCGTACTGGTAGACGGGTAGAAGCCACAAGGTGCCGTCGGTCAGTTGGTACGTCTGAAACGACAAGGAATCAGAGTTCAAGGTCACGTTCACGCTTGGTGGTCCGGTGGGCGTCGTGGTGCCCGTGTCGTTAGAACCGGGATTCACGGAAGAACCCGATAACGGCGTCGGCTGAGTCGATGAACCCTGGAAGCGGTTCTGTTGTTCAGCGTTCAGAGCGGCGACGCCAGCACTGAGACTCTGCAACGGATAGTTATACGAATTGCCCACGCTAAAAGCGGGACCAGAGGCGTACAACACGTTGTTATTGGTGTCGACAGTGAAACTCAATGACTGGTCGGTAGTAATTCCTCCGACCACCACGTTGTACGACACAATCGCCGCGCTCGTTGCGGTCTTGATCGTACCGTCGGGGTTCGCGGTCCCAATGGTCGACGTAGAGAAGTTGGGCGACGAGAGGTTGTAGCCGTAACCCATCTCGGCGAGATAGCTCTGCACGTCGCCCTCGAGGGTTGTGTGGTTTGGATTGTTTCCCGACGGAGAACTCGAAGAGTTGGCGTACGCGCTTTGGATTAACGACGACGTGTAGTTCCACTGGGGAATCGCGGAGTTTTGATAGTCGAGTGAACTACCCGACGCGTTCGTCACCGTCCAATTGCTGCCGTCACCGTTGGTAACCGCGGGTGTGCCAGTTACACCAAAGATCGCTGCCACGCGCGACGCTTCGGACGCGGCGTTAGAAGGAATCTGCAGTTGGTACGAGAAGTTGGTAGGCGTGCTCGCGGTGAGACCGGGCCCGGCCGTGAAGTTGAACACTTCGTAGATCTGCATTGCGCCATAAGTCCCCGGGTGTGTGGAAGCCACACTTTTGAATCCTTGGCCGCTGTGAATCGATTGAATGGCGAGTAACGGCAACGCCGGTCCCGCGCCCTGAATGGCAACAATTGCGCCTGTCGTTACCAGCGCGCTCGTTACGAGCGCGCCAGCCATCTTCACTTGAAATCGACGCCATAGGTTGGTTCGTGGCGAAGAATGCTGGCTGATGACGCGAGCGATCATTGCGTCGAGGTTGCGGTGTTCATAGGGCTGTCCCGCGGCGGGGTCGAGCGCCGCGAGGCGATCTTCCAATTCGTTCATGACGCTCCTTTCCCCTTACTTAGTTTCTGTCGTGGTCGTCCGGAAACTTTCATAGAACTTCCGCCGAGGCGAGTAGTTCGCGGAATCGATGTTGCGCGCGCGACAGTCGAACCGCGGCCGCGTTGGTGCTGATGACAAGGAGAGCACCGAGTGCGTGCGTGTCGAGTCCGTCCCACACGTGCAGAAGCAGTACTTCTCGATCGTCGTCGTTCATCCTCGCGAGTGCCTCCCGGACACTGGTGTCCGCAATGACGTGGTCTTCGGCCGAGGAGTCGTTCGAAGGGGGCTGCAGCGTCGCTTCGAAGGCCGAGCGCCGATTCTTCGTTCGTCGAGCATTGCGCAGCACGTTCCTCGCCACACCAAGCATCCAGGGGAGTTCGGAGCCGAGCGGCACGTCGTTGAGTCGCCGCCACACCACGAGCATGGTCTCTTCGACGAGATCATCCAGATCCGACGAAGTGAGAGGGTAGAGACGCCGGCGCAGGTAGTTGCCAACAGCAGGAGTCTGTTCTCGCACGAGTCGATTAAATCGATCCTCGTCTTGAGAGCCCATACCCTTCCTCTGTCCGAAAGAACCCGATTATTACCGACGTCTTTAGTCTTGTTGCGTCGCCCCAGGGCCTAGACCGCGAACTCGATTGGGCGTGACGCGAATCACGAAACCCTCTGGGGGATTGGGCATCGGTGGAAAGTTAGTTCCCGGCCCTACGTAGAGTTGGGCGAGCCGACGAAGTAGTGCCGGAGCGCCGCCTTCAACGACGCGTGCCGTTCCTTCGATCACGAGATGGTGCTGCA
>DAIQOO010000113.1:0-1307 GCA_036787845.1 Acidimicrobiales bacterium | reverse complement strand
GGAGCGCCGCCTTCAACGACGCGTGCCGTTCCTTCGATCACGAGATGGTGCTGCATGCCCCACTGGCTGCCGTCAGCTTCGATAGAGAGCGAGACGCGAGGATCACGCTTGATGTTGGCGAGTTTTTGATCGGATTGAAGTTTTCCAACGACTATGTCGTTCCCATCAAGACCGACCCAGACGATCGTCGTGTGTGGTCGGCCGTCTTTCGCGATGGTGGTGAAATGGGCTAGTCGACCCGACTCAATGATGCCGCGGGCTGCTGTGGTCAAGGTCACGGCTTCTTCGGACATCACTCTTCTCCAGTTGGACGATTCGCGTGCCACGTCGCTGTGGTGTTACCGCCATCCTAGGAAACGAACTCGGTTCGGTGGGAGCATCACTTACTTCAAAAGACGCGCCTCATCGACGTCGGTGAGCCAGTGCTTGGGCCACGATTGATCGCCCCACCACGAGGTCACGTCGTCGACACTGTCACTGAGAGGGCGAAGATCCAAGCCCTTCGAGATCGCCAGCGCGCTGTTCAGCGCGAGTATGTTCTCGCTCTCGTTGCCCGTCCACAGCGGGAACTTACTGGCGAGCTTCTCTTGAAGGACCAGTTCAGCATTGACCTCTCGCAACGACGTACCCGGAGGAGCGACGTGTGACGCGATTTGCTCAACCATTTCCACAAAGTGGTCACCCGGCTCTGGTCCGGCGACGTGATACGCACCCGTGAGCTTGTCCTCGGCGACACGAACGATGAAGTTTGCGAGGTCGCGCGCGTCGATGTACTGCATGGCGTTTGAACGAGGTCCGGGTACCGCGACCGCGCCGCCTTTGCGGAGTCGTTCAACCCAGTAAGGGAAGCGCAGGGTGGCGTCGAAAGCGCCAATGACGAACGTCGGCCTCACAAACGTGGCGCCCTCGCCAAAATGCTTGCTTCCCGCACGCTCACTCGCTGCCTTCAGCGGGCCGTACGTTTTGTCAGTGATTGGACCATCGAGGTCGAGCCCTGCGTCGTCCCAGAGTGCGATGGCTGATTCACGCGCGCCTTCAAATCCAGGATCTTGGTACGCCGAAACTGATGAGATTTGCACGTAGTGCCCGCCACGGTCCTCGAGCGCGTCCGCTAGATGCTCGACGTCACTTGGCCGGAAGGCAATCGCGTCGACGGTGACGTCAAAGGATCGATCCTTAAGAACCGAGAGATCGCTTTGGCGATTCCCGACGAGTCGCTCAATCGCTTCGGGTAGATCGTTCGCCGTCACGCCGCGATTCAAGACCGAGACTTCGTGGCCGTGGTGCCACGCGGACCAAGAGATCGC
>DAIQOO010000263.1:0-1488 GCA_036787845.1 Acidimicrobiales bacterium | reverse complement strand
TCGCGTCAGCGCCTTGAAAAGAAGCGGGCGGCTTTTAGTCCGTCCGAGAAGTCACCCTTTAGGAAAGCGGCACAATGGCTCCTCGACCCCCTCGGCGTAATAGCCGTAAGTGGTGTAAAACATGGTGAACTCCCCGATTGTGCCGTTGATGAGAAGCGCCTTTTCCCCATTGGGGTCGCTGACCGCCATTACGTCTACCTGGGTAGAAAGCGTCACATCACGGGGCAGGCCATCTGGCGAACTCCCGAGAATCGCCTGAGACCCAACGATGATCACCGCGTCTTCTTTGAGCACATCTCCTGATGCTCTTATTACGTGTTCGAGTTGCTCGCGGTTCACGGGTGGACAGTCGCTCGACGAACGACATCAAGGCGCGCCTTTTCACTGAGCACACCACCAAAGGGGCTACTCTGTCGCAAGTCTCGCGCTGGTTGGTCTGTCGAGACCATAGTGGCTACGAGCTCGTCAATCGGTCCCTCGAGCAACCGCGACCATGTTCTCAGGTACGTTGATGCACGATTCTCCTTGTCCGCGTTGCGCATGACCTCAAGTTGTGCGCGCGCCGTACCCAGCACCAATTCGGGATCCTCGTGCAGCCTTTCGACCACTGCTTCGTGCAGCGCAAGAGTCCGTAGTTCCGGAGGAGTTAGGCGCGGACGCAATTCGACAATGAGGTCACAGCCCGAAGCCTCAGCCAAGCGCTGAAGCGTGGAGAGGCGCGGCTCGTGGCGCCCTGCCTGGTAATCCACGAGGGCAGGCGCCGAGGTCTTCGCACGGCGAGCCAACTCACGCAAGGGCTGTCCGCTGTTGAGGCGCATCTTTCGTACTAGTTGGGCCGCTTGATTCACAGTGTTATTATAGTACATAACACAGACGGTGGCACAGTTGGTTCTGACCGCACTCATTTCTGGCACTCCGAGCAACAAATTCGGTGCGGATCGCCATTTGCTGGGTGCTGCCCGCGGGCAAATTGAGCGATTGCCAGTGAGTTAGAAATCGAGACTTACCGTCCCACGGCCCAAACCGCCATTGGCCCACTATTTATATATACGCCTCACACACATCGATAACGGACAACTCGTCAACGCCGTCGAGACAGCACCAGCGACTTTGACGCAGCGTTACGGTACTCATCTGAAGCGATTAACACTTATACTTGCTTGCAGTCAATCAATCACTTCATCCTTGAGGGCGCAGAAATGAAACCGTTGAACGCCGACCACCACGATCGCTACAAGTGGATCGCCCTAACGAACACCACGCTGGGCGTCTTCATGGCGACCATTAACTCCTCCATTATCTTGATCTCGTTGCCCGCGATCTTTCGAGGCATCGGCATCAACCCGCTCTCCCCGGGCAACGTTGGCTATCTCCTTTGGCTCTTACAGGGCTACCTACTCGTCACGGCCGTGCTCGTCATCAGTCTCGGGCGACTCGGCGACATCTTGGGGCGCGTGCGCATCTTCAACTTGGGCTTCGCCGTATTTT
>DAIQOO010000262.1:0-1490 GCA_036787845.1 Acidimicrobiales bacterium | reverse complement strand
GGCACCTACTTCGGTGAGGACGACATCGTGCGACTAGAAGACGACTACGGCCGCACTGATACGACGTCTACTAGGGAATGAACGACTTTCGCATTGGCGTGGGCCGCCTCAACGGCCCACCGAACATTGCTCGCCAACCGAGGCAGCGCCGCTGTAGTTGAGAGTTTGACCCGACCCACGGTTTAGTTACCTCTGTTTGGTGAAAAACAATAGACATTCGTCTATCGCGCTTTAGTGAACGCGAGACGAAAGACCGGGTGATTGGGGGCGATTCGATCTAACTCAGTAATTGGGGACGTCGCGCTAACACCGTCAAAGAAAATACCAACCTCTAATTTCCAGCGCTTGAGGTAGGCCCTGAGCACGTCGGTCTTCTCTGCATTATCTAGCTCTGTCGCGGTGAAGGATTGGACTTTGCGTCCAACTCGTAGTTCACCATTCCCTGCGGCGCGCAAATTGCGTACCCATTGAGTCTCGCCGCGCGGTGCAACTAAGTAGTCATAGCCATTGAAAGAAAGAAGATTCACGGGATTAGAACGCCACTCGCCGCTGGATCGACCACGCAGCCAAAGAGTGCGTGAACCCCACACACTTATTCCCATGCTGGTCAATACCCGCACGAGCCGATTGAAGACGTGTTTAGTGAACCAACCTGGTTTTACGTATCGGTTGATTGACTCTTGGCCTGCCATTTGTCAATCCTGGCACAGCACCCTTGCACGTTCCTGGTTCAGGATTCGATGACAAACCTGTACACGTTCGTTTCGTGCCTCACTACCTAATTCAATCCGAGAACAGTGCTCAAGGCATCATCGACGCCCCACATTGCTTCGCCGTGAAGTCGCGCCACGTGATCACCAAGACGTCCGATGTCGAGCGCCGCAACCTGTTCGACCAAAACCTTGACCCGCTCACCAAGGATGTCGACTTCGGGGCGAAACGTTGAGTCCTTAGCGCTTGTCGACGTTGGTGCAATCAAGACGACAGATCGCGGCAAAAGCGCATCGGACTGCACCACCACGCCATAGCGATGGCCACGCTGCTCGTGCCCGACACCTTTGGGTAGGCGAAGCTCAACTACGTCACCCCTCTGCACGAAGAGCCTCCATGAAAGCGGCTACCTCAAGCATTTCTCGACGGTCGTCCTCATCAGCTTCGAGTGCAGCCACCTCCGCACGAAGGGCCTGGCGGCGGCGCGCACTAGCTGCGGCACTCAAAATGGCCTCTCTGATCGCCTCGGAACGACTGAGTCCCGAGGCCTCGAGCAGTGTTAGTGCTCGCTGTGTTTCTTCATCGAGTCGAACTGAGACGGCAAGTGTCATGTGCCTATTGTACCACGATTTGTCATACAAATGACTGGAAAATCACCCGTTCGTACGGTTCAAGGTTCTACCAAAAATCTGTAGACATTCGTCTGCCGCGTGTCTGTGCAACAGGCTCTGGCTATGAAGCGACCTGAACAACTGCCACTTGGGCAGTCGGAGGTGGGA
>DAIQOO010000112.1:0-5436 GCA_036787845.1 Acidimicrobiales bacterium | reverse complement strand
ATAGCGCACGTGCACGTTGTCAAAGTCGCGCGACATCATTTCGGCCGCGTCACTGACCGCGTGATGCTCGATCTTCGAGATGATGATCTCGGAACGCTCGTGGTGGCGACGATGGTGGTTCGTTACCCCCACGATCGCGAGATGACACGACTCCGTACCGCCGGCAGTGAAAATGACGCCACCCGGCTTAGCTCCGACAAAGGCCGCCACTTCGTCGCGCGCCTCTTCGACCGCCTTGCGGGCTTCGCGAGCGGCACGGTGACTTCCCGAGGGATTACCAACGACGCCGCGTTGCCACGGCGCCATCGCGTCAGTGACTTCGTCGCGGCGCGGTGCCGAGGCGGCGTGGTCGAAGTAATACTGCGGACTCATGCGACAAAATACGACTTAGCGTTGGTGAACTCTCTCGCACCCACTGCCGAGAGTTCACGGCCGAAGCCGGAGTTCTTGGTGCCACCAAAGGGAAGCTCGGGCATGGAGACGACAATCGCGTTCGCGAAGGCGACACCGACGTCGAGTCGTGCGATCGCTTCATTAATCTCGTGCTCGTCGTCGGACCAGATGGTACCGCCGAGCCCCCACGGGGTGTCGTTGGCTATACGGATTGCGTCGTCGAGATCGTCCGCGACGTACACCACGGCGACGGGTCCAAACAGCTCTTCGCATCCGGCGCGCGAGGCAGCGGGCACGTTCGTCAGTACTGTCGCTGGGTAGAAGAAACCGGTACCCTCGGGCGCCACGCCGCCCGCCAGCGCCACGGCGCCGTCCTTGATCGACGAGGACACTTGCGCGGCGAGTAAATCGCGCTGAGATTTCGAGACGAGTGGTCCCAACGTCGTCGCGGGGTCCATCGGATCACCCATCGGCACGGCCGCCATCGCGGCCACGAACTTCTCGAGGAACTCATCGGCGCGCTCTCGCACGACGATGTAGCGCTTCGACGCAATGCAGGCCTGACCGTTGTTCTGGACGCGGGCGGTCACCGCCATGGGCACCGTCAGGTCCATGTTCGCCGACACGCCAACTACGAACGGATCGGATCCACCGAGCTCGAGGACGCACTTCTTCAGGTTCCTTCCGGCGAGTTCCGCCACGGACCGTCCGGCGCGCTCCGAGCCGGTCAACGTCACGCCCACGACGCGTGAGTCAGCGATGATCGACGGCACTTGGTCGTGATCGACAAAGAGATTGGTCAACACGCCTGGCGCGACGCCCGCGCGCGTGAAGAGATCCTCTAGGTACTTGGCACAGCCCGGCACGTTGGAGGCGTGTTTAAAAGCCACCACGTTGCCGGCCATGAGCGTCGGCGCCGCCATTCGAATGACTTGCCACAGCGGAAAGTTCCACGGCATCACCGCAAAGATGATCCCGGTTGGTTCATAGCGCACGCCGCTTCGTGATCCACTCGTCGCGATACTCTCTTCTTGCAACATTGACGCGGCGTGCTCGGCGAAGTAGCGAAGTGACATCGCGCACTTCATCGCTTCGCCCTTCGCCGAGGCGAAGGTCTTACCCATCTCACTGGTCATCAATTGCGCGATGACGGGAATCTCACTTTCGAGCAGTTCCGCGACGCGCGTCAGGGCTGATCCGCGCTCAGCGAACGACGCAACTTTCCAACTTTGATACGCGCTGGACGCGGTCTCGAGAGCGTGTTCGACCTCCTTTGGCGTGTGGGCGGGGTATTCCGCGACGATCTCTTCACTGGTTGGATTAATTGCGATAAAGGGCATGGCTCTAGTCTGCCAGCAAAAGTGTCGATTGAATCGCGGCAGAACCCATATCGAGCCAGTACGAGGGCCTGAAAACTCTTAAGAGGACGAGCACGATGACAAGCAAGCCAGAGGCGACCAACGTCACGGGGCGAACACCGAAGCTCTTCGCCAAGTCAGCCTGGACGAAGGCGCCCAGGGGGTAGAACATCGACAACGACAAGGTGTACAGCGCCAAGATCCGAGAGCGTTCAGCCCGTGGCGCGTGCACCTGAACCGACGTGTTGAGCCCGGTCAAGGTGCCCATGTACGCCCCGCCGAGAAAGACCATCGACGCCATAGCGCATCCCAGATTTGGTGACAGTGCGTACGCGCCCAGTGAGACCGCGAGCACCAGCGTCGATCCTTGCAGCACCAGTAGTCGTGAGGTCCGTTTCGCAATAGTCGGCAAACTCAACGCTCCGAGAACGGCGCCCACTCCTTGCGCGGTGACCAACCACGTCGTGCCGGTTTTTCCCGCGTGCAAGACAATGATCGCCATGGCCGGCACCAGCGCGATGAAGGGACCGACGATCAGCGCAATAACCCCGACACCCAGAATCGGATTGCGACAGCCGCCGATTGACCACGCTCGTTTCGCCCCCGCAATCGTTTCAGCTATGAAGCGCACGCTCGTGGTGGGTTTGGCCCGCGGCTCTGATCGTACGAATGAAAACACCACGAGCACGAACACGAACGACGCGGCGTTGATCGCAAAACACGCGCCCACCGATCCGAGGGCGAGGGCGAGCGCGGCGAAGACGGGACCAATGATGCGTCCCAAATTGAACTGCGCTGACGACAGCGACACGGCCGCGAGGACCTCGTCCTTTTCCACGAGGTCGGGCAGCAGGGACTGCCACGCCGCCCACGACGCGGAGCCGCACAGCCCCTCGCCAATGGCGAGGTAACAAGCCAACGACGGTGAAAGGTGATGGGTCAGCGCCGTCAGCGCGAGCGCGCTCGCGGTACCAGCCATGAGCAAGTTATTGAGTTGAATCCATCGCTGGCGACTCCAACGGTCCGCGACGACACCACCGAGCGGTGATCCAATAATTGCGGGCGACCACGCGGCCACCGTTAAGAGTCCTAGCCACAGCGGATTGCGCGTCGTCTCGGTGAGGTAAATCCCGAGCGCCACGTTTTGCATCCAAGTGCCAACGGACGAGACGAACGACGACGTCATCGCGAGCGCAAAACTCCGGTGTCGCAGAGGAGCTAACGAAGCCAACGCCATTTATTTCAACCTACCGGGCCGAGCGCACTCGGCCACTCACGCGTGGTCTACGACTCGTCTTTGTGGCGGCGAGGGCGAAGCGCGAACCACCACACCGAAATAATCGTCGCCAACGCACCGAGCACGCCAATGCTCGACTTGACCACTTTTCCCTTACGGTTCTCCGCCACCGCTCCATCGTAGTGAGCAAAATGCCGGGGGCGAATCGCCCCCGGCATTAGCGCTACTGCGAAAATACGGCGTTACTTGGCCGCTACTTCTGCCACCTGCAACGCTGACTCGACCGCAAGTTGGATGACGATCTTGTTGCCAACGACCAGGCTGCCGTTTTCAAGGGCACCTTCGAAGTTGACGCCGTAGTCACGACGGTCGAACTCACCACGGGCTTCAAAGCCAGCAACACTCACGCCGGGCTGCGTGGACGGTCCTGTTCCCAGGTACTCGAGGTCAAACTTCACGGGCTTGGTGACGCCGTGGATCGTGAGGTCGGCATCCATCCGGTAGTCGTCGCCACCCTTTGAGGTGATCGAGGTGGACTTCAAGGTCAACGTAGGGAACTTCTCCTGCTCGAGGAAGTCCGCGCTGCGCAAGTGGTTGTCGCGCATCTCGTTGCCCGTCGTAACGCTGTTCGCCTGCACTGTGGCTTCCACCGAGGACGACTCAATGGAGTCGCCTACCGTGAGAACGCCCGAAAACTCGCTGAAACTACCGCGAACTTTCGAGGCGACGAGGTGACGAGCAATGAAGTCAACGTTCGAGTGAAGGGGGTCAATGTTGTAAACGCCAGGAGTTGGAAGGTTGCTCATGGTCATTCTCCTTTTTCTTTGTAGACAAGTATTTGCCTTCCCTGATTATAGTTGCATATGCAACTACTTGTCAAGAAGTATCTTAAAGAGAAGTTAAATGCTATGCTGGTCTCATGGAGATCACCTCAAACGCGTGTCCGTCGAGCGACGAGAAGGTGGCCCTTTTCGGCCTTTTGCTAGAGACGAATGCCCGCCTCTCCAGGGATCTTGGCGCCACGTTGGAGTCGTCGTGCCAGTTGCCCCTCGCCTGGTTTGAGGTCTTATTGCAACTTCGCCACATGAGCGACGGTCGACTCAAGATGAGCCAGATGGCTGGCGCGATCTTTCACTCGACGGGCGGCACGACCCGACTCATCGACCGACTTGAAGAAGCCAATCTCGTTCGCAGGGAGCACTGCCCGAGCGACCGTCGCGCCATCTTCGTTGCGATTACCGACGAGGGAAACACCAAACTTGACGAAGCCCTACGCGTGCACCTCAATTTCTTGGACGATCTCATGCAAGCACGTCTCACCAGCGCCGATCGCGACGACCTTCGGGCGCTGCTGACCAAGCTCAACGCCTAGCGTTACGCCTTCTTCACCCACGCGAGCGCACGGCGATCGTCATCGAGTGCGAGGGCGACGCCCTCTCCTACACCCTCGCCGTTGAGCACCTCGATGGCGAGGACTTCAGCGGCGAGCGTCACAAATCCGTCGGCCAAATCGTCGAGACCAGTCACGTTGAGGATGATGCGATCAGCGACGTCAAGACCCGAATTCTTTCGAAGGTCTTGAACCTGACGCACGACGTCGCGAAGGTAGCCCCGGCGAAGTAGTTCATCGTTGAGCGTGAGATCAAGGGCCACGACCTCGGCGCCGTCGCGCGAAACGGCGAAGTCGCCTTGACCCTTCACTCGAAGTTCAACGTCGTCGCCACTAAGTTCAAACGCGCCCGTCGACAACGTCACGCTGAGAGTCTTTCCCGATTCAAGGGCCGCCGCGGCAGCGACCGAGTCCAGCGCCGCCAGAGCCGGCTTAAGTTCCTTGGCGGCTTCGCCAAGACGAGGACCAACGATACGAAAATTTGGAACGAGTTCGAAGCTTAAGACGTCGGCGAGTTCGCGACCGTATTCGAGTTCGTCGACGTTGAGCTCATCTTCAACGACGCCCGCGGGCGGCAACGGCGAACTTGGCGCCAGGAAGATCAACGCCCGAGAGAGGGGTTGGCGCACCTTCACGCCCGCCTCGGCCCGAGCAGCTCGTCCAAGCGACGTCAAGCGTCGCGCGACGGCCATTGATGTTTCGAGAGGCTCGTTGCGACGGGCCAGATCGGCCTTTGGCCAGTCGACGAGGTGCACCGAGTCATAGTCACTCACGTGATTGAGTTCCCGGTAGAGTCGCTCAGTCAGAAATGGGCAAAACGGCGCTAACAATAAGGTCACGCGCTGGAGGACCTCTAGAAGGGTTGCTTGAGCGGCGAGCGAATCTGATCGAGGGGTATTTGGATCGGTGCGCCAAAAACGACGCCGACTTCGACGCACGTACCAGTTGGAGAGATCGTCGATCAATAACGCCAGCGCGTCGGTGCCACCGAGGGGCTCGTAGCCATCCAGGGCCACCGTCACTGTCTCGGTCACGCTCTCGAGGCGAGAGAGAATCCA
>DAIQOO010000261.1:0-1501 GCA_036787845.1 Acidimicrobiales bacterium | reverse complement strand
GGGCCATCGCGTGGCCGTCGCCGGTGCTCTCCCACGAGTTTGACGTGAACTTCCATGATCTTCCGATGCCCCCGGTCGCCAGGATGACGCTCTTGGCTTGAAAGGTAACGAACTCGCCGGTCGCTCGCCAGTAGCCAACACAGCCAGCAATGCGGCCGTCGTTGTCGTGCACGAGTTTGAGAACTTTGCACTCCATGAAAACGTCGATGCCCATGGAGACGACTTTTTGTTGGAGCGTACGAATGAGCTCCAAACCCGTTCGGTCGCCCACGTGGGCGAGGCGCGCGTAACGGTGACCACCGAAGTCACGTTGGAGGATCTTGCCGTCTTTCGTGCGGTCAAAGAGCGCACCCCACTGCTCGAGCTCCCACACGCGATCGGGCGACTCCTTCGCGTGCAGTTCGGCCATGCGGTAGTTGTTCAAGTATTTACCCCCGCGCATGGTGTCGCGAAAGTGGACCATCCAGTTGTCTTCGGCGTGAATGTTGCCCATGGCGGCGGCAATGCCGCCTTCGGCCATGACGGTGTGGGCTTTGCCGAGCAGCGACTTCGTGACGATGCCCACCTTCATGCCGCGCTGCTTCGCTTCGATGGCGGCACGAAGTCCCGCGCCGCCAGCGCCGATGATGAGTACGTCGTACTCGTGGTGTTCGTATGTTGGTTCGCTCACGACAGGTTCCTTCGATCTAGAAAATCTTGTAGTCGGTGAGGGCGCCCGAGGCGACGAGTCGCACGTAGACGTCCGCGAGGGCGACGACCATCAACGAAGCCCACGCGAAGTTCATGTGCTTGGCGTTGAGCGGCGTGAGGAACTTCCAGAAGCGATAACGCAGCGGGTGCGCCTTGAAACTTCGCACCCCCCCGCCACAGAGGTGACGACACGCGTGACAGGACACTGAGTAAAGCCACAGCAGCACCGCGTTTAAGAGCAGCACGAGCGTGCCCACCGTCACGCCCCAGCCGAGACCGGGCTGGCGAAACGCGCGCAGCGCGTCGTAGGTGAGGAGCACGTTAAAGACGAGGCCCGCGTAAAAGAAGTAGCGGTGCGCGTTCTGCATGAGCAGTGGGAAACGCGTCTCGCCCGAGTAGGAACCGTGCGCGTCCGCGACGGCGCAGGCCGGTGGCGACCACCAGAAGGCTCGGTAGTAGCTGCGTCGGTAGTAGTAACAGGTGAGTCGAAAGCCCAAGGGAAAGATCAAGATGAGTAACGCCGGCGACAGCGTCCAGCCGCTAAAGGCGAATCCCGCCTTCGAGCCCGGTACGCAGTTGCTGGCGATGCACGGTGAGTAGAAAGGGCTCATGAGGTCGCGATGAACGTTCGCGCCCACGTAGTAGTACTTGTTCTGAAATGCCGCCCACGTGGAGTAAATGACGAACGCGGTGAGGATCGACACGGTGACGACGGGCTGGAGCCACCAGCGATCTTGGCGCAACGTCGCTTCGTCAGGACCGCCCCTCGTACCCCCTAGTTGAACCTTCGTCGAACTCTCTAGGGCCGTCA
>DAIQOO010000260.1:0-1509 GCA_036787845.1 Acidimicrobiales bacterium | reverse complement strand
ATGAGATCGACGAAGTTCTCGAAGAGAACGCAGAGGAATTTGTACGTAACTACGTACAAAAAGGCGGCGAGTAGTCGTGGGGCTGCCACTCTTTAGCGCACACGGTGACCCCGGCCCGTCCTTTTGGCAGTACGCACAAACGATGGGCCTAACCTCAACACCGCCAACGAACCACGGTGACGCGCCTCACGCGACGACCGTCATTGCCGTTCGCTACCTTGGCGGCGTGGTACTGGTTGGTGACCGCCAGGCGACGGGTTTCTACATCGCGAGTCGCGACGTTCGAAAGATCGAACCAGCCGATCGCTTCACGGCACTCGCCATCGCGGGCAGCGCGGCGCGGGGCATCGAGCTATTGAAGTTTGCGCAACTCTCTTTTGAGCACTACGAAAAGATGACTGATTCAGCGTTGAGTCTCGAAGGTAAGGCCAATTACCTTTCACCCATCATCCAGCGCAACAATCTCACGACGCCCCTACTGGTATTACCGCTGCTCGCGGGATGGGACGAAAGCCATCAGGTCGGGCGAATCTTTGAGTACGACGGCGCCGGAGGTTGTTACGAGCGCTTCGACTTCGCCACCATCGGCTCTGGTTCCCCGTTTGCTGACGGCGCACTACGACTGGGATTTCGCGCGGACTTAAATCGCGACGAGGCGCTGGACCTTGGTGCCTTGGCACTCTACGAAGCGGGCGACAACGATCCAAGCACCGGGGGCCCCGATTTCGTGCGCAACATCTTTCCAATGATGGTGACGGTGGACGCTCAAGGCTTCCAAGAACTCGCTGCCACTGATGTCGCCGCACGCTTTAGCGTCATCAACGAGCGTCGTACGCAGTCCGGCGGCGTCGCCGGGGGAGCGTTGCGATGAGTAATTACTTTTACGTGTCGCCAGAACAACTCATCAAGGACCGAGCTGAGTTCGCCCAGAAGGGAATTGCGCGGGGACGCTCGATCGTGGCGGCGATCTATGACAAGGGCGTCGTGATGGTCGCGGAGAATACCTCCGCCTCGCTTAACAAAGTGTCTGAAATCTACGACCGAATTGCCTTTGCTGGCGTCGGCAAGTACAACGAGTTCGACCGTCTTCGAGAAGCCGGCATTCGCTGGGCCGACTCGACGGGTTTCACGTACTCAAGAGAGGACGTTGACGCCAGAGCCCTCGCGAACTACTACGCCCAACATTTGGGTGACATGTTCACCGAGGGCCAAAAGCCATTGGAAGTCGAAATACTCGTGGCCCAGTTAGGCAACAAACTGCGTCCAACGAAACTTTACCGAGTGGCTTACGAAGGCACCATCCTCGACGAGCCACGTTTTTCCGTCCTGGGTGGCGACGCGGAAACAATTAAGGACCGCTTCGCGTTATCCGAGGGCTCACCCCAGACCCTGAAGACGACACTGAAAGACGCCGCGAGTGCCCTCGCGGGACCGGATCGATTCATCCCGGCCGCCGAATTGGAAGTCGGCATTCTCGAAGACCGCGGCAACCGGCGCACGTTCACCCGA
>DAIQOO010000259.1:0-1509 GCA_036787845.1 Acidimicrobiales bacterium | reverse complement strand
TCGGGTGAACGTGCGCCGGTTGCCGCGGTCTTCGAGAATGCCGACTTCCAATTCGCTAGCCGGGATGAGTCGATCCGGTCCCGCGAGGGCACTCGCGGCGTCTTTCAGTGTGATCTTCAAGGTCTGGGGTGTGCCCTCAGACAACGCGAAACGGTTCTTAATCGTTTCCGCGTCGCCCCCTAGAACGGAAAATCGTGGCTCGTCGAGGATGGTGCCTTCGTACGCCACTCGGTAGAGTTTCGTTGGACGCAGTTTGTTCCCTAACTGGGCCACGAGTATTTCGACTTCCAAAGGCTTTTGGCCCTCGGTGAACATGTCACCCAAATGCTGGGCGTAGTAGTTCGCGAGCGCTCTGGCGTCAACGTCCTCTCGAGAGTACGTGAAACCCGTCGAGTCGGCCCAGCGAATGCCGGCTTCTCGAAGACGGTCGAACTCGTTGTACTTGCCGACGCCAGCAAAGGCAATTCGGTCGTAGATTTCAGACACTTTGTTAAGCGAGGCGGAGGTATTCTCCGCGACCATCACGACGCCCTTGTCATAGATCGCCGCCACGATCGAGCGTCCCCGCGCAATTCCCTTCTGGGCGAACTCAGCTCGGTCCTTGATGAGTTGTTCTGGCGACACGTAAAAGTAATTACTCATCGCAACGCTCCCCCGGCGACGCCGCCGGACTGCGTACGACGCTCGTTGATGACGCTAAAGCGTGCAGCGACGTCAGCGGCAGCGATTTCTTGGAAGCCTCGAGCGTCCACCGTCACCATCATGGGAAAGATGTTGCGCACGAAATCGGGACCCCCCGTGCTTGGATCGTTGTCGCCCGCCTCGTAGAGTGCCAAGGCACCAAGATCCAGCGCTTCCTCGCGATCGAGGTCCGCGCGAAACCCCAGTCGTAGTGCGCCGTCAGCAAACGGGGAACCAGAGCCGATGGTGGCGTAGTCGAGGCGCTCGTAACAACCGCCGGCGCCGTCGTACTCAAAGATCCGCCCGACCTGATGGCTCTCGTCCCATCCCGCGAGCAGCGGCAATACCAGTAGCGGCGTCGCGAGATTGTTGCGCTGGATAATTGGTGAAAGGTAATTGGCCTTACCTTCGAGACTCAACGCTGAATCAGTCATCTTTTCGTAGTGCTCAAAAGAGAGTTGGGCAAACTTCAAGAGCTCGATGCCTCTCGCCGCGCTGCCCGAGATGGCGAGTGCCGTAAAGCGGTCGGCCGGCTCGATCTTTCGAACGTCGCGACTCGCGATGTAGAAACCCGTCGCTTGGCGGTCACCAACCATCACCACGCCGCCGAGATAGCGAACGGCAATGACGGTCGTCGCGTGGGGCGCGTCACTGTGGTTCGTTGGCGGTGTTGAGGTGAGGCCCATCGTTTGTGCGTAGTGCCAAAAGGACGGCCCGGGGTCACCGTGTGCGCTAAAGAGGGGCAGCCCCACGACTACTCGCCGCCTTTTTGCACGTAGTTACGTACAAATTCCTCTGCGTTCTCTTCGAGAACTTCGTCGATCTCAT
>DAIQOO010000111.1:0-5499 GCA_036787845.1 Acidimicrobiales bacterium | reverse complement strand
CCCTCTTTTACTTTCCACGAACCCTTACCGTCGGAAAGGATCGGGAATCCAAAGGTCAAGCCCTCGGGCACGCCATACTCGCCGTTGCTCGTCACGCCCACCGACGCGCAGTCGTCGACGGGTGTCGCGTTGACCAAACTCGCGACGGTGCCGATCGCGGCGTTCGCGGCTGAGGCCGCCGAACTGAGTCCACGGGCTTCGATGACCGCCGCCCCGCGCTTTTGCACGGTTGAAATGAACTCACCCTTGAGCCACTCATGATCACTGATGACCTCAAGTGATGCCTTGCCCGCGATCGTCGCGTTGGCGAAATCGGGGAACTGCGTCGATGAGTGATTGCCCCAAATGGCGACGTTCTTCACTTCTTTTACCGGCACGCCGGCTTTCTTCGCTAACTGTGTCTCGGCACGGTTTTGGTCAAGGCGCGTCATAGCGAACCAACGATCCGCTGGCACCTCGGGAGCGTTCGAGCGAGCGATGAGACAGTTGGTATTACACGGGTTTCCAACCACGAGCACGCGCACGTCACTGGCTGCGTTTTCCGCGATCGCTCGACCTTGTGGCTTGAAGATTCCGCCGTTGATGTTCAACAGATCACTTCGCTCCATACCGGCCTTGCGAGGGATCGACCCGACGAGTAGTGCCCAGTTGGTGCCAGCGAAGGCCGTCGTGAGATCGCTCGTGGCGTCAATGCCCGCGAGCAACGGGAACGCGCAGTCGTCAAGTTCCATCACGACACCCTCGAGGCTCTTCATCGCCGGCTCAATCTCGAGCAAGCGCAATGCAACGGGCGTGTCGGGACCAAAGAGCTGGCCCGAGGCGATGCGAAATAATAGTGCGTAACCAATCTGACCGGCAGCGCCGGTCACGGTCACGTTAACGGGGGTAGTCATGACGCTCCTTGTTGGATTAAAGACGGTCGGCGATGGCGGCGCCGAACTCAGAACACTTCACTTCGGTCGCGCCCTCCATCTGACGGGCGAAGTCGTAGGTGACGATCTTTTCGGCGAGGGTGGCCTCGAGTGCCTTGACGATGTCATTGGCGGCGTCGGTCCATCCTAAGTGCTCGAACATCAACACGCCCGACAACAAGACTGAGCCGGGGTTGACCTTGTCGAGGCCCGCGTATTTTGGCGCGGTGCCATGGGTCGCTTCGAAGATGCCGTGACCGGTGACGTAGTTGATGTTCGCACCCGGCGCGATGCCGATGCCGCCGACTTGCGCGGCCAGCGCGTCCGACAGGTAGTCACCGTTCAAGTTCGTAGTCGCGATGACGTCAAACTCCTTTGGTCGCAACAACGCCTGCTGGAACACGATGTCCGCGATGACGTCCTTGACGAGAATCTTCGAGCCCGGCTTGCCGCCGCAGTCGTCCCAACTAACGGCGACGTCGTCGAACTCATCTTTCACCAGTTCGTAGCCCCACTTCATGAAGGCACCTTCGGTGTACTTTTGAATATTGCCCTTGTGCACGAGCGTTACTGACTCGCGCTGGTGGCTTACCGCGTATTTCATTGCCGCGCGGATGAGGCGCTTCGAAGCGAACTCTGAGATTGGCTTCAGTCCAAGACTGCTCGCCTCGCGCACGTTCCAACCAAAGGAGTCAATCACGAACTTGCGAAGCTTTTCGGCGTCCGCGCTGCCCGCTTCGAGCTCGAGCCCGGCGTAGACGTCTTCGGTGTTCTCTCGAAAGATGACCATATCGACCTGATCGGGGCGCTTCACCGGAGACGGGACACCCTGGAACCATCGCACTGGTCGAAGACACACGTAAAGGTCCAAGATCTGGCGTAGCGCGACGTTGAGCGATCGCATACCGCCGCCAATCGGCGTCGTCAGTGGGCCCTTGATTCCAATGAGGTACTCGCGAAAGTCCGCGACGGTCTGCTCGGGTAGCCAGTCGCCGGTCTCGTCGAAGGCCTTTTGCCCAGCGAGCACTTCCTTCCACTCGATGCGCTTGCCGTACTTCTTCGCCGCCGCGTCAAGCACGAGCTTGGACGCGGGCCAAATGTCCACGCCGATGCCATCGCCTTCGATAAAAGGAATGATTGGATTGTCCGAGACGTTCAAGACGCCCTCAGTACTCATAGTGATTTTGTCAGCCATGGAGCCATCTTACGACCAACGAAGAACCCGCTTTTAGTGACAAACGTCCCCTGAGGAGCGGTTAAGGAAAGAGCGCGAGATGAATCTCGCGCGTCGCCGTCGAGCGATTCAGGGTATAAAAGTGCAGTCCCGGCACCCCGGCGTCGAGTAGTTCAGCGCAGAGTTCGGTCGCGGCGGCGATGCCCTCGGCTCGAACGGCCTTGGTGCCGCCTCGTTCATTGGCCTTCACGAGTCGCGTTATGAGAGCCTCGGGAACACTGGCGCCCATTGACGCCATTCGAGAGACGCCGCTCAGTGTGGTCACGGGCATAATCCCGGGTAACACTGGCTTTTCGACGCCGAGATCAGCGAGCTCGTTCACGAGTCTCTTCCACTCATCTGCTTCGAAGAAAAACTGCGTGACGGCAAAATCGGCGACTTCGAGCTTCCTCGCCAAATGCACGCGATCCGAGGCGAGGTCCTTGGAGCGGGGATGGCCCTGGGGATGGGCGCCGACCCCGACGCAGAACTCTCCGACTTCGCGCACTAGCTCAATGAGGTCGAGCGCGTAGCGAAAATCCGACGCGGCGAGTGTGGGATCCTCGGGAAGGTCACCCCCAAGGGCCATCACGTTCACGACGTTGGCGTCGGCGTAGTTCTTTAAGAGGTCGCGCATCTCGTCACGTCGATGACCCACGCAGATCAAGTGCGCCATCGCGGTGAGATGCCCATCGTGTTGAATCTGCGTGACCAGATCGTAGGTACGTTGACGCGACGCTCGACCTCCGCGATAGGTCACCGAGACAAACGAGGGTTCGAGCTGATCGAGATCGTCCAGCGTTCGCTCGAGTACGGCACTCTCCTCGTCGGATTTTGGTGGGAAGAACTCGAAGGATCGAGTGAACCCGATGGCTAGTAGATCGTCGACGCGCACGGAACTAGTCGGCTCGACCGAAATCGTCTTCGAGTCGCTCAATGTCGTCTTCACCAAAGTAGGTACCGTGTTGCACTTCGATGAGAACAACGGGCGTTACCCCGCGATTCTCACAGCGGTGCGCCTGACCGTGGGCGATATCGATGCTTTGACCGGAGTGCACTTCGTGCTCGACGCCGTCGAGGATGACGGTCGCCGATCCGTTGACAATGAACCAGTGCTCCGCTCGTCGGTCGTGTCGTTGATAGCTAAGGCGCTTTCCGGGCGCCACGACGATGCGCTTTACCTTGTGATCGAAGAGCTCATCGTCGAGCACCGTGAACGAACCCCACGGTCGCTCTTCGAACTCACGTCCTCTTGCGTCTGTTGTTGTCATCGCACCTTCTCCGCGGCCAAGACGGCGTTGCGTAACAGCATGGCACGAGTCATCGGACCGACGCCACCGAGACGAGGCGTGATCCAACCCGCCACCTCAGCGACGTCGTCGGCGACATCGCTGAGAAGTTTTCTCCCTGCGAAACTCGTCCCCGCGCCAACGACGGCCGCGCCCGGGCGCACCATGTCGCGCGTCACGAGTCCGGCCTTTCCGGCGGCGGCGACGATGACGTCGGCGCTTCGAACAATGTCCACCATGTCCTCGACGCCGGTGTGCACGACCGTCACCGCCGCGTTGCAGCCTGGTCGGCGCATCGCCATGAGTAGGGCCAAGGGTCGCCCTATGGTGAGACCTCTGCCAATGATCACTACGTGTTGGCCCTCGACGGGCACGCGGTAGGCGGAGAGTAGTTCGACGATTCCCGCGGGCGTGCACGGTAGCGGCCCCGGCGCGCCCATCACCAGCCGGCCGAGATTGGTCGGATGCAAACCGTCGACGTCCTTCTCCGGGTCAACCCGTAGCAGTACCTCTTCTTGGTTGACGCCACTGGGCAGCGGTAACTGCACGAGTATCGCGTGGACCTGCGGGTCGGCATTGAAACGATCGATGATCGCCTCGATGTCAGATTGTGTCGTATTAGCGGGAAGGTGTTCGTCGAAGGATCGAACGCCGATCTCGGCACACTCTTCGATCTTCATCGCGACGTAACGAGCGCTCGACGGGTCGTCGCCGACAAGAATCGTGCCGAGCCCTGGAGTTCGACCAGCGGCGATGAGGCGCGCAACGCGATCGGCCAACTCCATCTTGATGCGACCAGCAATGCGTTCACCTTCGAGTAGTTCTGCCATGGCGTCTCCTAATGACGAAAATGACGCTCACCAGTGAGCATCATGACGATCCCGGCGAAGTTCGCCGCCTCAATTACCTCTGCGTCGCGCACCGAACCCCCAGGTTGGACGACCGCCGTGACGCCGGCGTTGGTGAGTGACTCAAGTCCGTCGGCGAAGGGAAAGAACGCGTCCGAGGCGGCGGCGGCGCCCTTGGCGCCTTCGCCGGCTTTGGCGACCGCGATCTCTGCCGCGACGACGCGCGACTGTTGGCCAGCGCCCACGCCGCGCGCGACACCGTCTTTGGCGATGACGATGGCGTTCGACGTAGTTCTGGCACAAACTCGCCAGGCCACCACGAGGTCGAGGAGTTGTTCGTCGGTGGGCTTGGCGTCAGTGACGCATCGCCACTGCGCCACGGGAACCATGAGCTCGTCAGCGTTCTGCACGAGCGCGCTGTTACCAAACGTGCGAATAGAAAGTCCGAGTGGCTCTGGTGCTGGCGCACTCAAGAGTCGCGTTGCTTTGCGTCGAGCTACCAAGGTAGCGACGGCCTCGTCACTAAACCCGGACGCGATGACGACGTCGGCCTGAGGACCGGCCGCAATAAGAGCGGCGAGATCGTTATCAACGTCGCCGCCAACCGCGACGATTCCACCGAAGGCACTCTGGGGATCGGCCGCGAGCGCCTTGACGAACGCGTCACGGAGCGACGAGTCGAGCGCCGCGCCCGCCGCGTTGGCGTGCTTGATGATCGCCACCGCGCGTAGCCCTGGCGCGTCAGCGACGAGTTCGTGCACTAATCGCCACGCCGCGTCAGCGTCAAAGAGGTTGAGGTACGACAACGCGCTGCCCGCGTGCTTAGTGACCCCGTCCCACCACGGCGTCGTACCGGCCACGCGATAGCGCGCGGCTATTTGATGTGGGTTCTCGCCGTAGCGCGTCACCTCGGCGCGCTCGAGCACAAGGTGCAGCGTTTCGGGCACCACCGCGTCGGTGGCACTTGGAGGATCCACCAACTCGTTGCCCGCGTCTATCCACCGCACCACTTGTGCGTCGTACATCGACGTGTGCGCGAAGGCAGCGCGCGCGAGCGCGCGACGCGTCGCGTCCGAGAGCGTGCCCGACTTCGCCAACTCCTCTAACACCGCGTCGTACTGCGAGGGGCTCGTAACGACGCCCACGTGGCGGTGATTCTTCGCGGCGGCGCGCACCATGGCCGGTCCGCCGATGTCAATAAGTTCGATTGAAGGATCAGACGAAAAAGGATAGAGATT
>DAIQOO010000023.1:0-19310 GCA_036787845.1 Acidimicrobiales bacterium | reverse complement strand
ATCGCCTTCCTCGAGATGCTCAATCGACCGGTGTATCTACTCGGTCACAGCGACGGTGCCAACGTGGCGCTCGCCGTGGCGATGCGACGTGTCGATCTCGTGAAGCGTCTGGTGGTGGTGGGTGGCAATTTTCACCACGAGGGGCTCAACGAAATGGCGCACTTCACGCCCGACAGTCCTGGCTTTGCCGAGTTCGCGACGCAGTACGCCACACGCTCGCCCGACGGCATCGAGCACGCTAAGGACGTTGTACTTAAGTCCCTGGAGTTGGTCACGACCCAACCAACGTGGACTCCTGTGGACCTCGCCAGGATCACCGTGCCGGTATTGGTGATGAGTGGCGACGACGACGTCGCGAAACTCTCGCACACCGTCGGGCTGTACGAAGCGCTCGGCAACGCACAACTCGCGGTCGTTCCTGGAACGTCACACTCGGTACTCAAGGAACGAACGAAAGAGAGCGTTCGTCTCATTACACACTTCTTGCTCGGTCCGGAAATTCCGCGAACGAAGTACCCACTTCGACGCAGTGCGAACAACATTGAGCTCTAATCGCATCACGCCCCATCGGCAACGGTTCAGTACACTTAGGGTCATGTTGGCGCAGCTCCACAACGCGCGCGAGCGCCCGGTCGCGTGGTGGCAATCACTCAGCTCACTCAGCGGCGACGGAATGCTCTACGCGCTCGCCGCGTGTTTCGCCTTAGTACTCGGTTGGACCTCCTCACAGGCCGCGCAGTGGCAGTGGGGTTACCTCGCGGTTGGTCCCTACGCCGTCGCCGCCGCCGCCGCCGTCGTGCTCGGACGACGCGTACTTCGTCGAGAACTCCTCGTTCGATTAGTTCTCCTGGTTGTCGTTGTCGTTGGTGCGGTCTTCATTCCACTCGGGTTAGAAGTGCAGTGGCGCCACGCGCAGCCCGAAGTTGGTGTGATCCAGCGATCCGGCCAACTGTTGAGCAAAGGCAAAGATCCCTATCGCGTTTACACCCATCACGGGCGCGTCGTGAATGAGATTCCCGGCCTGCCCGCCTTTGAGTCGTTCTTCCCGTACTTTCCATTGATGAGCGTCTTCGGTCTGCCCTCCGCCAGTACGAAAAAGGCCAAGGGTCTCACCGACGCGCGTGTCGTCATGACGCTCATGACGCTCTTAGCGAGCGGCTGGGCGCTCGCGCTGCTTCGACTCTCGAAGGAACGTAAACTTCGCGTCGCGCAGGTCCTGATAGCTCTACCAACGGGTGCACTGTTTCTCTCAACGGGTGGTGACGATATGCCAATCCTCGCGCTGATGTTGCTGGGGGTGGCGGCATTGCAGCGTCGACAAACAAACTTGGCGGGCATCAGTCTTGGTCTCGCCGCGGCAATGAAGTTGACGGCGTGGCCGCTCGCGGTGGGCGCATTGTTGGTGGTTCGAAATCCGGAGGGCCGCTCGACGTGGAAGCGTTTATTGCTCTGGGTGGTGGCGATCGTGACCGTAACGACGCTGCCCTTCGTGTTTCGCGCGCCGGGCGCGTTCATCTCCAACGTGTTCGCATTCCCGTTGGGACTTGCGGGCGTGTCGTCACCCGCCGCGAGCGCACTTCCTGGCCACATCCTCACCACGTGGTTGCCGACGCTCGGCCATGTTTTAGCGCCCGTCACGTTGTTGATTGGCGGCTACTTCGTGTCGAAGTACGCCCGTAGTCACTGGCCGCTCACGTTGTCACGCCTGCTGGCGATTCTGAGCGTGAGCGTTGCCGCAATGATGTGCGTGGCGTCGGCGACGCGCATTGGCTACATCATCTATCCCTTGAACCTCGCGCTGTGGTCGTCAGTCACGCAGGATCAAAGCGTCAAAGAGCCTGAACTCGTTGCGGTGTAGGAACTAGATCGTCTGAGAATTTTGGTAAATCCGGTACGTCCATTCGACGCTTGAAGCGTTCGACTTCGTGACCGTGACGCCCACTATCCAGTAGAAGCCGTCGTTGCCGGCCTTTTGGAAAAGCGACTGTGCCTCGCCATTACTCGCACCTCTGGAAAAGAGATTCCAGCCTCGCACTCCCAACTGCGCGTTGAAGAAATTGATCAATGCGGCGCTGTTCGCCTTTGTCGTGGTCATGGGTTCGAAACAGTCGAAGTCCCCGGCGCCCGAATTGGGCGTGTTGGCGCCTGGTCGAGCTGACGTACCCACCGGAAAGACAAAGGCGCTCACGACATTTGAAGGAACTTCCGCGCGTTGGAGGCAGTAGTTCAGCGCGGCGGCGGGCTTCGCGTCGCGTTGCAGTCCTCCGACGACGTAGGGAACGGTAGTGGTCGTTTCCTTAGTAACGCCCTGATCAGCGGCCAGATTAATGACCATGAAGATCACCAACATTACGACCGCAACCCCCAAGACCGCCGCTGCGGGCCAGAGGCTAGTGGTCGTCGTTAAAGGAGCTTTTGGCGCATCATTCACTCATCCATCCTAAATGGTCGATCGGCCCGCGCCCTTGGCCCAAATGCCAGCTCGACCCACCCACGAGTGCCGCGAGCACGAACGACTTTGCGTCACGCGTCGCGTCAAGCACACTGCGTTCTAGACCGAGTCCGGCGGCGATCGCCGACGAGAGCGAACAACCCGTCCCGTGATCGTTGTGCGTGTCGACGCGCTCAGCGTCGAGGACCACTAGTTCGTCGGCACTCAACAAGAGGTCGGGCGCCCGGCGGGTGCTCGAACCGCCGGCCAGGTGCCCACCCTTGATGAGCACGTACGTGGGTCCCATGGCGAGAATCGTGCGCGCGAGCGTGGCGACGTCGTCGACGTCTTTTACGTTACGCACGTCGATGCCACAAAGAATTGCCGCTTCGTGGAGATTAGGCGTGACGATTTCCGCAAAGGGAAAAAGCGATTGACGATACGCGTCGACGCCACCCTCTTCCATAAGGGGGTGTCCACTCGTCGAGACCAGTACTGGATCAACGACGAGATGGGGGAGTAGGCCCTCGCTGGCTAGGTCGCTGACCCGCCGGACGGTCTCCGCCTGGGCAAGCATGCCAGTCTTGGTGGCCTTTACGTCAAAGTCGCCCACGACCGCGCGCACTTGTGACTCGACCATGTCGGGCGAGACGTTTTCAATCGCGCTCACGCCCAAGGTGTTCTGCGCAGTAACGGCGGTAAGAGCGGTCGTGGCGTGCACGCCAAACGCGTTGAGCGTTCGAAGGTCAGCCTGTATCCCAGCTCCACCGCCCGAGTCCGATCCGGCAATCGAAAGTACGGTAATGGGCTGCACGCTCCAACCCTAGTAATCGCTCATCATTAGTACGCTGGGGCCGTGGAAGAGCTCTTTGAAGTCGGATCGTTTCACTCGACGTCGCGTCTCGTCGTCGGCACGGGCGGATTCCGTTCCCTGGATGTCTTGGAAGCCTCGCTTCGCGTGTCGGGTTCTTCCATCGCCACCGTGGCGCTACGACGAGTCGATCCAAACGTGGAGGGATCTATTTACGACCTTTTGCAGCGACTGGACGTGACGTTGTTACCTAACACGGCGGGCTGTTACAGCGCCGCGGAAGCGGTGAAGGTAGCCGAACTGGCGCGCGAAGCCTTCTCGACGTCGATCGTGAAACTCGAAGTCATTGGTGACGACGTCACGTTGCTCCCCGACACCACTGAGACGTTGGTAGCCGCCGAAGAACTGGTGCGCCGGGGTTTTGAAGTATGGGCGTACACGTCGGACGATCTCATCGTGGCCCAACGACTCGAGCAACTCGGTTGTGTTGCGGTGATGCCCCTCGGCTCACCCATTGGATCGGGGTTAGGTATTCGTAATCCTCACGCGATTTCACTGATTACTGAGCGCGTCAGCGTCCCGGTGCTGCTCGACGCGGGGGTGGGTACCGCGTCGGACGCGGCGCTCGCAATGGAGCTCGGTTGTGACGGGGTACTTGTCGCCTCAGCCATGAACCGTGCCCTCGAGCCAGTACTGATGGCCGAAGCCCTTCGTGACGCCGTACGGGCGGGCTACCTGGCTCGCCGAGCGGGCCGGATTCCTACGCGTTTGCACGCCGAAGCGTCCTCGCCGGCACTCGGTCGTCCCGACCTCTTTGCCAATTAGGGAGCCGGAAACTACACTGGTGTAGTCCATCGAGATAGTCTGGTCAAGCCTCGGTCGGGAGGGACATCGTATGACGGAATCGAAAATTTTTGGCTTTAGCGGACCGACGGTCTGTCGCCTTACGGGCGTCACGTACCGTCAGTTGGACTACTGGGCGCGCACGGACCTCGTGACGCCGTCGGTGACGCCCGCGACGGGAAGTGGATCGAAGCGGTCTTACTCCTACGGCGACGTCCTCGAAGTCAAGGTCATCAAATCCCTCTTGAACTCTGGCGTGTTGCTTTCGCGCGCTCGCCAAGCCGTGGCGTGTCTTCGCACCTCGCTCGGCGCCGACTTAGCGGCGAGCAGTCTCGTTATGTCCGACGCCGGATCAGTCCTCGCGCACGACGACGGAGAACTCGTCGACCTGTTGCGTGGTGGCCAAGGTGTCTTCAATATCGTCCCTCTCGCCAAGGTGGTCGCCGAGCTGACCACCACGATTCGAGAAGAGCAGCGTTCTATGTCGGAGAAGGGGGCCGCTACGGCGTGACGTTAACGACGCCGAGCGACGGGTCGCGACGTCGCCACCCGAGCGTGGCTCCTAGTGTCCCTCACTCCTTCGCCCATCCCAGTGAGCAACTCTTCGCGTCGTTGCTCACGCTCTACGGTCATCCGTGGATCTATGAACCGCTCGAGTTCCCCTTGGCGTGGAACGATCAGGGCGTGCCGACGCGAGGCTTTCGTCCCGACTTTTACTTAAGTGAACAACGGCTCTTCATTGAATTGACGGTCCTGGAACAACGTCACGTCACCAAGAAGAATCAAAAAGTTCGCCAGTTCCGCCATCTCTACCCCGAGATTCCACTGCTCGTCGTGTACCAACGGGACTTTCGCGAGATTTTGCGTCACCATGACCTTCGGGCCAGTGGCGAACGCGCAGCGTAGGGTGAACTATGAGCGATCGGCGGCCATTTCTCTACGATCTGCACGTTGAACTCGGTGCCAAGATCGTGCCCTTTGGCGGCTGGGAGATGCCACTGCAGTACGAGACGGGTACCGTCGCCGAGCATTTGGCGTGTCGTCGCGACGCCGTGGTCTTTGACGTAAGCCACCTCGGTACGGTGCGCTGTGACGGACCCGCAATGTTTGACGTGTTACAAAACACGCTCACGAACGATTTACGAAAAGTCGCGCCGGGTAGAGCCCAGTACACCCATCTTTTGACCGACGACGGCTTCGTCGTGGACGACATCATCGTGTGGTGGGTTGACGACGATGAATTTGACGTCATGCCTAACGCGTCCAACACTTCTGGCGTCACCTCCGCGCTCCCGGGCCGCGACGTGACGAGTGAGCGTTGCGTACTGGCCATCCAAGGTCCCAACGCGAAGACGAAGGCCGCCGTCGTCGATCCCCGTTTTGGCGATATCGGTCGTTTTCGAGTCACTCGTGTCGAGTACGAAGGCGTTGAGGTTCGCGTTGCGGGTACCGGGTACACCGGTGAAGCGGGACTCGAGATCGCGGCACCCAATGACGTCGCCGAGCGAATATTTCGCCGTTTAGTGGCGGCCGGCGTGACGCCAGCCGGGCTAGGCGCACGTGACACGCTACGCCTGGAAGCTGCGTTGCCGCTGTACGGGCACGAACTCAGTCTCAGCTCGACGACACTCGAAGCGGGACTCGGTTGGGTGCTTGGTTGGGACAAGGAAACGTTTAGAGGACGCGCCGCTGTCGAGGCCGAACGCGAACGCGGGGTAACTCGAATTCTCACGGGTGTCGCGTGCGCCGGTCGTCAGCCGCTTCGTGACGGCGGCGAGGTGGTTGTCGACGGGGAGATCGTCGGCACGTTGACGTCGGGCAATTTCTCTCCGGTCCTTGAACGCGGCATTGGTATGGGATTACTTCACCCGGGCTTAGAGCCCGGTAGCGACGTGACCGTGGTGCTGCGCGGTAGAGAGATCCCCGCTACCGTGACGCCGTTGCCATTCGTTCGAAAGGAAAAGTGACGTGGCCGACTACTTGCCACATACCGAGGAGGACGTCGCGTCGATGTTGGAGTTCCTGGGCATGGAAACCCTTGACGATCTCTTTGCTCACATTCCGTTGGCCGTGCGATTGAGTGGTGGATTGCAGCTCGACGAAGGAATGAGCGAGCCCGACGTGGCGGCACTCTTTGCGGGCTACACCAAAAATAACGAAGCCAAGACAACGTCGATGACCTGTTTCGCGGGCGGTGGCGCCTACGACCACGAAGTGCCCGCCGTCGTGAAGGCGCTCGCGAATCGCTCAGAGTTCGTCACGGCCTACACGCCGTATCAACCTGAAGTCGCCCAGGGCGTCCTTCAGGCAATCTTCGAGTATCAGACGCTGGTGTCTCGACTGAGCGGACTACCGATTCCGAACGCGTCGCTCTACGACGCGGCGACGGCCCTCGTCGAGGCGCTCAACATGGCCCACGGCGCGACGGGTCGACAAAAGATGGTGATCTCGTCTGGTATCCATCCTCATTGGCGCCAAGTCGCTCGCACGTTCGCCAGAGGAACCGGCCACGAGATCGTCGAGGTGCCACTTAAAGACGGTGTCACCGACTGGGGGAGCGTGGACGTCACCGGCGCGGCGGCGATAGTCGCGGCCTATCCGAACTACTTGGGTGTCTTGGAGGATTTAACGGGCGCCAAGGCTCTCGCGCTTGACAATGAGGCACTCTTTGTTATCGGTGCTGATCCAGTGGCGGCAGGGGTATTAAAGACCGCCGGCCAGTGGGGGGCCGACGTCTTCGTGGGCGAAGGTCAAGCCTTTGGCACGGCGCTTTCCTTTGGTGGCCCGTACCTGGGACTCTTTGCGTGTACGCAAGCGCAAGTGCGACGCCTTCCCGGACGGATTGTGGGAGAGACGGTCGATTCGAGTGATCGAAGGGCCTTCGTGACGACACTTCGAGCGAGGGAACAGGACATCCGTCGAGAGAAGGCGACGTCGAACGTCTGCACCAATCAGACGCTCATGGCCGTCACGGCGGCAATTCAACTCGGCTGGCTCGGCACGCAAGGACTACGCGAGGTAGCGACGCGCTGTGCGCAAGGGGCGCACTTCCTCTACCAGGAGCTCTTGGGACTCGAGGGCGTGTCAGCCGTCTCTAGCCAACCCTTTTTTCGTGAGTTTGCCGTGGTGCTCTCGAAGCCCGCGAGCGAGGTCATCACTCTCATGGCGAAGCAACACGTATTGGCGGGACTCTCGGTGGCGGCACTGAGTGCTGGCGCTGACGTCTCCATTGAGGGCGATATCGATCACGTACTTCTCGTGAGCGTTACCGAGCGACGTACTAAAGATGAGATCGATCATTACGTGCGGGCAATGCGTGAGGCGCTGAAGTCATGATCCTGTCGCCACAACCTGGAGGCCGCGCGGCGTCGGCACCGCTCATGGGTCACGAAAGTGAACCAACGCTCTTTGAGATGTCGGTACCGGGTCGATCGGCGTATCAACTTCGCTCGACGGGCATTCCACCAACGGCGCTCAAAGATTTGGTGCCCGGAGCGCACTTGAACGCCGACGTCGTCGACGTCGCGGAAGTCTCCGAGCGCGATCTCGTCGCGCACTTCACACGTTTGTCGCACCGCCAGTTTTCGGTGGACCTAGGAATGTATCCCCTTGGTTCGTGCACGATGAAGTACAACCCGAAATTCTGTGACGCCGTCGCGGCAGATCCCGGTCTCAACACGGTTCACCCCGGTGCTCCGGCGTCACTTAGTCAAGGTTGGCTCGAGATCATGGCCACGTTGGAAGAAAAACTCTGTGCAATCACCGGCATGAGCGCGGCGACTTTGCAACCCGCGGCAGGGGCGGCGGGCGAATTGACGGGCCTACTTTTGATGCGCGCGTACCACGAGGCCAACGGCGACGACCGCCGTCGCGTGGTGATCCCGGATTCGGCGCACGGAACTAATCCGGCCTCGGTGACCCTCGGTGGGTACGAGGTAACGACGGTTCCCTCAAATGATCGCGGACTGGTTGATCTCGACGCGCTCAAATCCGTACTCGGTCCTGACGTCGCGGGCATCATGTTGACCAATCCCAACACCTTGGGACTCTTCGAAGAAGAGATCACGGAGATCGCTAAGGCAGTTCACGACGTCGGCGGGCTGTTGTATTACGACGGCGCTAACTTAAACGCGATTCTCGGCGCGGTCCGTCCTGGCGACATGGGCTTTGACATCGTGCACATGAATCTTCACAAGACCTTTGCAACGCCTCACGGCGGCGGGGGACCGGGCTCCGGTCCGGTGGCGGTGGCGCCGCGCCTAGTGGAGTTCCTGCCGGGTCCCATGGCCACACGTTCGAGTGACGGAACGTTCGAATGGATAACACCGTCGCGTTCCATCGGCCGCGTGCACGGATGGCACGGCAACGCACTCGTTCACGCAAGGGCACTCGCGTATATCGACGTGCACGGTGGCGATGGACTGACGCGCGTAGCCCAACACGCCGTACTGAACGCCAACTGGCTTCGTCATCGTCTTCGCGACATTCTTCCCGCTGCCTACGACCGAGTGTGCATGCATGAATGCACCCTCATGGCGACGGGCTTCAAAGCCAAGTACGGGATTCGTGCCCTCGACGTCGCCAAAGCGCTGCTCGAGGAAGGCTTTCACGCACCGACCGTCTACTTCCCTCTTATTGTCGAAGAGGCGTTGATGTTCGAGCCCACCGAGACCGAGAGCGTGCAAACCCTCGAAGCGCTCGCACAGGCACTCGAGCGCATTGAAAAGCGCGCCATTGACGATCCAGACTCACTGCGGCGTGCGCCACAGAGCACGCCGGTTTCAAGAGTGGATGAGGCGCGAGCCGCGCGAAGGCTGATCGCGACGGCGGACGCTGTCCGTTAACGCATTGACGCTGCATTCATAAAAACTAGGTCCGAAGCTGTCGATTCATCCATTTCCCATTCGTCGGTACCATTGAGGCCCGCGGTGCGGGTCCACTATGAAGGAGCCAAGAGATGTCAGAGTATCTAGTTCTTATCTACGAAGACAAAGCCGCGATGGACAATGTCGACGAGGCCGCCATGGGAAAGATGATGCAGGGTCATACTGACTTTGGCGAGAACAACGGAAAGTCGATCCGAGGCGGCAACGCACTCGAGCCGTGGGTCACCGCGACGTCACTTCGAAAGAATGCCGCGGGCGAGCTGCTCGTCACCGACGGCGTCTTCGTCGAAACCAAGGAAGTGCTCGGCGGCTACTACGTCATCGAAGCGGCCGACCTTGACGAAGCGATCAAGATCGCTAGTCAAATCCCGGCACCCTTTGGTGGTCTGGAGATTCGCCCCATAAGGGTCTTCGACTGAGCAGCGCTCCTCGTCACGAGGCCATTGAGGCCGCCGTTGCCGAGGCGTACCGTCACGAGTGGGCGTACGTCCTGGCGGCGACGATTCAGGTCACTGGCGACATCGAAACGGCGGAACCGGCGCGGTAGATATTCGACACGGCACTCATCGCCGTGAAATCCAATTCGTGATCGTTGAGGCGAGCTCGAATGTCACGTTCGGCCTCGAGAACCACCGTGACTTCCGGACTCGCGATGCGTTTTGACACCTCTACGCCTTGAGGGTGACGCCACCGTTGAAGGTCGTTCCCACTGATCGAAAGTAGCCGCCGAGAATTTCTCGCGGCGCGATGGAGAGGAGCTCTTCGGTTGGCGAATCAAAAAGTTCGAGTGTGGCGACGCCGCCATAGGCGGGACCGAGGTCGACGTTGACGCCCGACATAGTCACGACCTCGCTGAGTGAGTCACGTTCGTCGAGTTCGATGCGGGGGAACCACCGGTGGTGCAACATCGCGTGGCCGTTCACAAAGCCATTGGACGCACTTTCGGCTTTGATGGTGACGGTTGCTTGAGCGAGGCGACGGTCATTCGCGGCGAGCGTCATGCCAAAAATGCCGCCCGCTTGCAGGCGGGGACCGGCTTGACCGCGGGTCACCGGACGGGTCTGGTGGATCGAACCAAGCTTCTTCGGGTATCCCTGGAGGTGCCCGCGTACGAGTGCGAAGTCTTTGTCGACCCAAATGAAGACGCAGCGACTGTAAAGACGGTCTTGGTATCGACAGCGTACGACGACAAACGCTTCTTTGTACTGCGCGCGAATAGGGTCGAGCAACTCTTCACGATCGTCACCACAGCTCTGCCAATCGGCCCAGATGAAGGCGACGGCGCCGGGATCCTCGTCGTCATTGGCGAGCGTGACGCCCTCTGGCAGCAGGTTTCGAATGGCCGAAGGATCCGTTCGGTACTCGACGGTGAGTAAGTCGCCCGAATAGTGCCACGGCAAGGGCGGCAACAGTGACGCTCGCCCCGACGTCGTTCTTGGAAACGGAAGACCGTGCAAGGTCACTTCGATGCTCCTGTCCAGCCGTTGTTGGGTTGGTCGAACCATACGTGAACCTGTCCCGTGCCGATGGAGTTCTCATAATCCGAGTACAGCCGACCCGGCGCGACGCAGTCTCTGCCACCGAGGGCGGCGACCATCATCTGATAGTGCGCGAAGCGACCCTCGGGCTTCACTTTGGTGAATTCGGCGTAGTTGTCAACGACACTGGCATGGTCACCGCGCAGCCACGCTTCGATAACGGCGTGATCGGCTGCTCGAGCAGCGTCGGAGAAGATGTGTTCCTCACCAGCGGCTTCGTGACTACGCAGAGTCTTCAACGTATGAAACGTGTGGCTCAGGGCCCCTGAGGCGATGAGCACGACGCGTCGGTCGCTCTGTTCGATAGCGGACGCGATGACTTTGCCCACAGTGGCGAAGTCGTCAGGTTCTGAGGTCTGACACGTACTCACGGAGATCCATGCCTCATCACCCTGGAGAAACGAGAAGAAGTTCGTCGTGGCGTACATGATTGGCAAGTGTTCATTGTCAATCGGCGTGATCCAACATTCGGGCGTTTCGGTTGCGAGTTCTCCGACCAGCTTGGCGAACGACGGATCTCCCTTCACGTCGTACGGCACACTCGACATGCCCCGGGGTAATTCTTCAGAAGTGAAGAAGCCGAGTCGGCGCTCGGCCGAGGTGATGACGAACTCAACTGTCGTAAACCAGTGGCTGTCAAAAACAATGACGAGGTCGGGCCTTAGAACGTCAAAGACCTCTCGGCGAAGTTGATGGAGCCCGGTGTACAGCGTGCTTTCATTACCGTTGTTGAGTTCTCGGCGTAAATCGTCAGGTAGGACGATCGTTGGAACGTGCGCCAAAAAACCGGCGCCGACAATTTCACCCATTCGTCGTGTCCTCCTTTACTTGGTAGGTCGTAAGATCGCTGTAAAAATCGAGGGCGTAGTCGCCGCCTTCGCGTCCAATGCCGCTAATGCCGATGCCGCCAAAGGGTGCCGTGAGGTCGCGAACGAGGTAGCAGTTCACCCACGCCGTTCCGGCGCGAACTCGTTGGCCAAAGTGGTCGGCCTTCTTTTGGTCCTTAGTAAATACCATGGCCGTCAAACCGTACTGCGTAGAGTTGGCGAGCTCGATCGCCTCCTCTTCAGTCTTGAACGTTTGAAAAGTGAGTACCGGTCCAAAGATTTCGCGTTGGACGATCTCTGCGTCGTTGTCACGCGGCTCAATCAGCGTGGGCTCAAACCAGAGTCCTCTTTCGCTCGGTTGCGTCCCACCAAAGACCAGTTTGTCGCCCGCAGCGATCGAACGATCAACGAAGCCTTGCACGCGAGCGAGGTGGTCGGGGTGAATTAATGGTGAGATCGTCGTGTTGGGATCTCGACTGTCGCCGAGGACGTGCTGCTTCGTCGCGACGGTGAAACGATCTAGAAACTCGTCGCGGATGCTCTCTTGCACGATAAGTCGAGTGCCAGCCAAACAGACCTGTCCCGCGTCGTCGTACATAAGGGCTGCGGCCGCGACCGCAGCGTCGAGATCCGCGTCCGCGTACACCACGAAGGGTCCCTTTCCGCCAAGCTCTGCCGTGAACGGTACGAGATTCTTCGCGGCGGCGACGCCAATACTGCGACCCGTCGCGGGTGAACCAGTAAAGGAGATCCGTCGTACTCGAGGATCACCGACCAGCGCTGCACCTAGCTCTGCGCCGATGCCTTGGACGAGATTGAAGACACCTGGTGGAAAGTCCGCTTCGATAACGAGGTCCATCAGCAATGAACAACTGAGTGGTGACCACTCTGCAGGTTTCAATACGACGGTATTGCCAACAGCGAGAGCTGGCGCGCACTTCCAGGTCGAGAGCATGAACGGCGCGTTCCACGGCGTGATGACGACCGTCGGGCCCGCCGGCGTTCGTAGCACTGTGTTGTGTGTTCCATTCGACGTCCACCGACGCGATTCGTAGGCTTCGGCGAGGTCGGCGTAAGCGCGAAAGTTTCGTGCACCGCGCGCTATGACCCGGCGGCGGAGACTTTCTTCGAGCATTGCCATGTCGAGACACTCGACTACAGCGATCCGCTCGATGTTCTCGTCAATGAGGTCCGCGAGTCGACGCAGATACGCACCGCGCTGCTTCACGCTCAGGTTGGCCCACGCTGGAAAGGCGGCTTGGGCGGCACTGAGGGCCAGATCCGCCTCGTGCCCGGTGCCGCGGGCGACATCGGCGAGTTTCAATGACCAGTCGAGGGGCGAACGGTCTTCGAAAGTCGCGGGAGAGGACACGCGCACGTTGTTGATGAAGTGTCCGGTAGCGACCGCGACGCCGCCCACGTTGGCTCGCTCTTCGCTCAAGATTCAAACCTGGGGTGTACACGAGGGTAGGGAAGTGCTGAGCGCGCCGTGGGTAACGGACCACGCTGACCGCGAAACTCCCAGTCGCCTCCGAAGGTCGTGGAGAGTACCTCTTCACTCGCCGTCGGCTGCGCACCGACCTCTTCGCTGACGGGATCGGGTGAGGCGACTATGTGGTTGGTCAGCGCCCCGAGTCCTTCTACCTCGACGGTGACGACGTCGCCAGGTTCAACGGGTCGTGAAAAAGCTGGCGTACCCGAAAGGATTACGTCACCGGGCACGAGGGTGATGAGTCGTGCGACGTCCGTGACCAGGTAGTGCATATCCCAGGCCATCTCGTCGGTGGAACCGTCTTGGCGCACTTCTCCGTTCACGAGTGTGCGCATTGCCTTCGAGTGAAAGTCCCACGCGGTGACGAGTCCGGGTCCAAGAGGACAGAGGGTGTCTGCGCCCTTGACGCGAAGCATTGATCCGGCGTCGGTGTCACGAAAGTCGTGAAGACCGAAATCGTTGGCGATCGTGTAGCCCGCGATGTAGTGCGCCGCGTCGGCCATTTTGATATTGCGAGCAGTTCTGCCAATGACGATCGCAATTTCACCCTCGTAGTTCAGGTAGTGACAGTTCGCAGGTCGCACGACGGAGCCACCGTGTGCGTTGAGTGCGGACACTGGCTTTTGAAACCACGTCGGCGCGGGAGGAAGTGAAATGCCGAACTCGCGCACGCGCGAGACGTGATTGAGGTGGCAGCAGAGAATTTTCGTGGGCGACACGGGCGCTAGGTGGGTCGCCGTGGCGGCCTCAACGATGCGGCCGTCCGCTGCGACGAGCGTGTCACCGTCACGAGTGACCTCGACTACGTTCCCGTCAAGAAGAATGCGGCGATACTCCACGGATCCTCCAAAAGTCGTTTGCCTTCAAATGGTTCCCTCACTTTACAAACGAAGGTCCAAATTGCGTGCTACTTTCGCCAAAGTCACCCGAGGAGGACCCATGGCTAGTTCATTCGACCGCGTACGGGTGTTGTGGCCTGATCACCTGGGTCTGGCGCGAGGAAAGTACATGCCCGCCAGTCTTGCCGACATGGGCGCGCGACACTGCACCGGTACCTGGGCACTGGGCTACGACCGGAGCATGACGCCCGAGACCCCGGGCAGCCACTGGAGCGAGGGACTTCCTGACTTTGACGCGGTGTTCGACATGACCGATCTTCGTCCGAGCTGGGAAGCGAATACCAAGGTGGTCGTCGCCGATCTTCAACGTCACGGAGTTCCCTTTGCTGTGTCACCTCGTGGCGCACTTCGAAAGGCTGTCGCGGATTGGCGGGCTCTTGGTTTGGAGGCCTACGTTGGTCTCGAACTCGAGGCTTTTGTCTTCGTCCCCGATGGCGAAGGTGGATGGAAGCCCATGGACACACCCGGCGCCTTCGTCTACGGCACCGGTCCCGCCGTCGATCCCTTCGGCCTCATCGACGCCATTTGGGCCGCGTGTAGCGACGCCGACATTCCCCTTGAATCGGTGAACTCCGAGTACGACACGCCCCAGTTTGAATTCACCCTTCGCTACGCCGACGCGCTCAAGGCCGCCGACGACGCCTTTCTCTTCAAGGTGCTCGCTCGCGAAGTCGCTCATCGACTCGGTCTCTTGGTGACCTTTATGGGTAAACCACTGAGCGACCGCGGTGGCTCGGGACTGCACGTCAATTTCTCGTTTCGAAACGCCGACGACGAGAACGTCATCAATGACCCCACGTCAGACGACGGACTCTCCGCACTCGCGCGCCACGCGATCGGGGGTCTCCTCGAGCACCACCGAGCACTGGCGGGTCTCTGTGCTCCTACGGTGAACGCGTACAAGCGACTTCGTCCCGCGTCGCTCTCGGGGTACTGGGCAAACTGGGGCTACGACCACCGTGGCGCGACGATTCGGGTGCCGGCAGAGCGCGGCAGTGGCGCTCGCCTGGAACACCGCCTGAGCGACGGCGCCGCCGTGGTGCACACCGCAATCGCTGCCGTGCTCCAAGCGTCACTGCTTGGGGTCACGAACAAGACCGATCCGGGTCCCGTTGAAGGTGGGAATGGTCTGGACACTATTGACGCGACGGTGGGCGTTCCGGCTACTCTCGCGGCCGCACTCGACGCACTTGAAGGTGACGTCGAACTCACCAACGCGGTTGGTAGTGAACTGGTCGCACAACACGTTACGGTCAAGCGAAGCGAATGGGATCGCTACAGCGCCGCGACAACAGACTGGGAACTTCGCGAGTACTTGCCGTTCCTTTAACCCCAGGTAACACGAATCGGTAAGTTCTTGATGCCGGAAATGAAGTTTGATCTGAGCCGTTCGGGCTCTCCAGCCAGCTCCACTTTCTGCCAACGACTGGCGATCTCCTCAAAGAGCACGCGCATCTCAAGTCGCGCGAGGTGAGCACCCAAGCAGAGATGTGGACTGTGTAATCCAAAGGCCACGTGATCGTTCGGCGATCTCGTGGGATCAAACTCATTCGGTCGTTCGAAGTGATCTTCGTCAAAGTTCGCCGACGTGTACCACAAGACGACCTTGTCACCGGCCTTTAGTTGTTGGCCGTTAAGTTCCGTGTCAACCATGACGGTACGACGAAAGTGCATCGTGACGGTCGTCCAGCGAAGCATCTCGTCAATGAGCCGTTTGCGCTCCTCAAGGTTCATTGAAGGTATCTGCGCAAAGAGTTCTGGCCGTTCGATGAGAGCGAGCAGACCGCCGGTCATTGAGTAGCGCGTGGTGTCGTTGCCTGCAGCCACCATCAACGTGAAGAAATTCTTCAATGCCAAGTCATCAAGTGACTCACCATCGGCCGTAGGTTCTAATAGTGCGTTCAAGATATCGTGCGTAGGCGTGAGACGACGTTCCTCGAGTGCATGGGTCGCGTACTCGAAGAGCTCAATCGCGACCGGACTTCGAAAGGGGAGCAGGCGATAGGCAGACGTGTCAACTTGGTCAACGACGTAGTCGGTGAAGTCCGAGTCGGTGTTGCCAATGAGCGCGTCGCCACGCTGCACGAGCCACTCAAGGTCCTCGTTCGGTAAACCGAGTAGTCGACCGAGCATGCGCATCGGAAGTTCACGAGCGACGCGCTGGACGAAATTGAATTCGCGCTCACCCTTAAGCGAGTCGAGTACCTCAATCGTGAGCGATCGTACAGACTCTTCGTAGTCATTGACAGTTTTTGGCGCGAATGGTCGACTCACTAATCGCCGCAACCTCGTGTGTTCCGGCGCGTCCATTTCCATCAGCGTTCTACGCGCTTCGGTCTCTTCGGGGTCCATATCCTCAAGACGAATACCGAGGCGGCTAGAAAAAATGTCAGTACTACGACTCGCGAACAAAACGTCATCGTATTTAGTGATGCTCCAAAACCCACGACCGCCGTCGGGCTCTTCGGTCCAGTGCACGGGGTCCTCACGGCGTAGACGCTGGAAGGTATCGTGCGGCACTCCTTGCACGTAGGCGTCGTGTGACGTGATGTCAGCCAACGACTCGTCCATCAATCCTCCAGAGATGTTCGTTACCAAACGATTTTTCAATTACAGCACAGTTGCGATTGCCCACGTACAATGGGTTGATGTCTCGACCGTTGATTGGCATAACAGGACGACGCTGGTCAGCGTCATTGCTCGGCACCAACGTGCCGGTGGCAATGCGCGACATTCTTTTTGACCTGCATTTCAGCGACTACCCACGTTCCATCGCGTTAGCCGGGGGACTACCCGTTGAGTTAACGCGCGACGCCGACGCGAAGGAGATGGTCGATCATCTCGACGGTCTTGTGTTGGCCGGAGGCGCCGACGTCGAACCTAGTAATTACAACCACGCTCCCGACCCCAATCTCGGTGCCGTCGAACCCGATCGCGACGAGTGGGAGTTGGCGCTGCTCGCTGCCGCTCGTGAGAAGGACATACCGATCCTGGCGATTTGTCGAGGGCTCCAACTCGTCAACATCGCCTTCGGTGGCACGTTACGACAACACGTGGATCTCGACGATGGTGTTGGCCACCCGCAGTGGGACGTCAGCGGACGTGAAACAACGCACACCGTGAGCGTTGTCGAAGGCACGATGGCGTCAGAACTCTTTGCTGGTGAAATTGGTGTCAACTCGTTGCACCACCAGATCGTTGATGAAGTGGGGGAGGGTCTCATCGTCTCAGCCAAGGCACCTGACGGCGTCGTGGAGGGCCTCGAGACACCCGACGGTAAGATCTTGGCGGTGCAGTGGCATCCTGAACTGCTCCCGGCTCCGGACGCGACATTCGTGTGGCTCGTGAAAGAAGCGATGGTTCGACAGAGCGTGTAGGTGCCTCGTAGGACGAATCGAAAGTATTGGGCCTTTTGCTCGGCCTGTGGTAGTAATAAACATCAGTGACAGAATGCCCGTGCATTGTGCCACACAGAGTGGGGGAATGAATGTCGAAGAAGAGTTCAAAAGAGCCCGAGGTTTTCACTTCGGATCAGGCGTCAGAAGCTCAGATTGCGGTTCACTGGCGCGAGGAGGGCTACTACTTCCCGTCGGCGAAATTCATCGGTCAAGCGAACGCGAACGATCCGAGCATCTTTGAGCGCTTCAGCGAAAAGAACTACCCCGAGTGCTTCAAGGAGTATGCCGACCTCCTGACCTGGGACAAGTACTGGCACACCACGCTCGACACGAGCAACGCGCCGTTTTGGAAGTGGTTCGTCGGTGGTCGGCTGAACGCTTCGTACAACTGTGTCGACCGGCACTTGGCGACGGACCGAAATAAGGCCGCGATCATTTGGGTCCCCGAACTCGAAGAAGACCCGACCGAAGTCATCACGTACCAAGAGCTGTACGCACGCGTCAACGAGTTCGCGGCGCTACTGCAGGGATTCTGCGGCGTCAAAACCGGCGAAGTGGCGACGTTTCACATGCCCATGGTGCCCGATCTTCCAGTCGCGATGCTCGCGTGCGCGCGCCTTGGCGTCATTCACTCCCAAGTGTTTGGCGGCTTCTCGGGCGCGGCGTGCGGGGGTCGAATCGCTGACTCGAACAGCAAGGTTCTTGTCACGATGGACGGTTACTACCGCGGTGGCGTACTCCAGGACCACAAGGTGAAAGCTGACGAAGCCGTGGCGCGCGCGCTCGAAGAGGGTGTGGTCGTGGAGAAGGTGCTGGTGTTTCGAAGGAATCCTGGCGAGTACGCCTCGAAGAGTCCAATGGTCCCGGGACGCGACTTCTTCGTCGACGAAATCATGCCGGACTTCCAGGGCAAGATCGTCGAGCCGGTCTCGATGCCCGCAGAAGCTCCCCTGTTCATCATGTACTCGAGTGGCACGACGGGCAAGCCAAAGGGTTGCCAGCACAGTACGGGTGGCTATCTCGCCTACGTGACCGGTACGTCGAAGTACTACCAGGACATCCACCCCGAAGACACCTTCTGGTGCGCCGCCGACATTGGCTGGATCACCGGACACTCCTACATTGTGTATGGCCCACTGGCGCTCGGCACGACGACGGTCATGTACGAGGGGATACCCACGTATCCCGACGCGGGCCGTCCGTGGAGGATCGCTGAACGTCTCGGTGTCACCCACTTTCACACCGCGCCGACGACGATTCGTACGTTGCGCAAGGTTGGACCCGACGAACCGGCGAAGTACAACTACCACTTCAAGCACATGACGACCGTGGGGGAACCCATCGAACCTGACGTGTGGCGTTGGTACTACGAATCCGTCGGCAAGGGTGAAGCGGTGATCGTCGACACTTGGTGGCAGACCGAAAACGGTGGCTTCTTGGGAAGCACGATGCCCGCGTTGCACCCCATGAAGCCGGGCAGTTGTGGGCCGGCGGTACTCGGCATCTATCCCGAGATTCTCGACGAGAACGGTGACGAGGTCGAAGCGGGCAGTGGTAAAGCTGGCAACATCTGCATTCGCGCTCCGTGGCCGGGCATCTTTCAGACCATTTGGGGCGACCCAGATCGCTTCGTCTCCACGTACTACGCGAAGTACAACCGCGACAAGAACAGTACGGACTGGCACGACTGGCCCTACTTCGCCAACGACGGCGCGATGCAGGCGGCCGACGGCTACTACCGAATTCTCGGTCGTGTCGACGACGTCATCAATGTCTCTGGTCACCGACTCGGAACCAAAGAACTGGAATCGGCCGCGATTATGGTCGACGGCGTCGCCGAGGCTGCTGCAGTTCCTGTCGTGGACGACGTCAGAGGTCACGCCGTCGAGATGTACATTGCCCTTAAGCCGGGCGTCAAGCCAGATGGTGGTGTTGACAAAGAAGTGTCGAAGATGATTGAGACCGAAATCGGCAAGGTGGCGCGTCCAAAGAACGTCTGGATCGTGGCCGACATGCCGAAGACCCGATCAGGAAAGATCATGCGTCGCGTGATTGCGTCAATCTCGAACTTCACGGACATTGGCGACATCACGACGCTGGCTAATCCAGAGGTTGTCGAAGACATCCGTCACTATGTCCAAAGTGAGAAGGTGGCCCGCGGCGACCAGCCACGAGAACTGAGTGA
>DAIQOO010000258.1:0-1519 GCA_036787845.1 Acidimicrobiales bacterium | reverse complement strand
TTGACGAGATCCTTACGCGCCTTGGACTTTCGTCGCTGGCCTGGCGCCCCGTGCCGGTCGATTCCTCCATTCTCGGTCCGACGTCCAAAGCTTCAGAGCCACTTTTTGTCCAACAGCTGATCTCGCGATCTGACAGCAATCCAGCGGGCGACCTCGAACGGGCGCTCTACTGTGCTCGCAAGATCATTGAACACACGCATGACATCTACGCGTCGTCGTGTTCGTCAAAGGTGCTGATCTACAAGGGAATGCTCTCGTCACCGCAGCTGCGCTACTACTTCAAGGACTTAGGCGATAGTCGTCTCACCTCAGCGATCGCGGTGGTGCACAGCCGATTCTCGACGAACGTGTTGCCACGCTGGGAACTCGCCCAGCCGTTCCGCTTCATCGCCCATAACGGTGAGATCAATACCGTCAGAGGCAACCGCAACTGGATGACGGCGCGCGAGACGACCCTCGAGAGCGACACGCTGCCAGTGCCCTTGCGCGATCTGACACCAATTATTACTCCCGACATGAGTGACTCGGCGAGCTTTGACGAGGTTGTCGAACTCTTGGTTCACTCGGGGCGTTCCTTGCCCCACGCAATCTTGATGATGATTCCCGAAGCGTGGGAACGATCGAGTGCCATGAGTCCCGACCGCCGAGCGTTCTATCGCTACCACGCCGGTCTGATGGAACCTTGGGATGGACCGGCATCGGTCACGTTCTGTGACGGAAACGTCGTGGGCGCCGTACTCGACCGCAATGGTCTTCGCCCGGCTCGTTATTGGGTGACGAAGGATCGGCGCGTCATTCTCGCAAGTGAAGTGGGCGTGTTGCCCATCGCGGCGTCGAACATCGAACGAAAGGGTCGACTGCAACCCGGACGAGTTTTCCTCGTCGACATCGAACAGGGACGCGTCATCGACGACGATGAACTCAAAGAGTCGTTGGCGAAGACGGCACCGTACGCAGAGTGGCTGGAGCGTCACCAAATCTCGCTCGACGAGATTGACACGCCCGCGGCGCTGAGCCCTGAGTACGCGTCGATTATTCGTCAACAGAAGAGCTTTGGCTACAGCGAAGAGGATCTGCGCCTCATAATTCGCCATATGGCCCAAGTTGGTGACGAACCCATCGGGTCCATGGGATCTGACGCTCGGTTGCCGGTGCTGTCGACGATGCCGCGCTCACTCTTTGACTACTTCACGCAACTCTTCGCTCAAGTCACGAATCCGCCCTTAGACGCGATTCGCGAAGAGCTCGTGACCTCGACACGCGTCGTTATCGGTGGTGAAGAGAATCTCCTTAGAGAGAGCGAAGAGCATTGCCATCAAATTGTTCTTGCTTCACCAGTGTTGAGCGTGCCAGAGCTACTCAAGATTCGCTACATCAATGAGCAACCTGGTGTCCATGGATTTCGCACCGCCGCGATCGATGGGCTCTTCTTAGTTGACGGAGGGGGGAGTGCCGGAAGCCGGATGGCCGCGGCGATTGATGAAGTCACGAACGAAGTCGTGGCGCAAGTTCGTGGTGG
>DAIQOO010000110.1:0-5513 GCA_036787845.1 Acidimicrobiales bacterium | reverse complement strand
TCACTCGGTCGAGGCCTTCTCCGAAGAGGTGGCGGAAGCCGAAGGGGGCGAACCAATCCCGGCCCACAAGATGACCAAGATCATTGGCGAAGTTTTAGCCGAGCTGGACAAGTAATCGGTCCGTCCCTACGCGATCTGACACCGTGGCGTTCGGATTGGTGACGCCGACAAACACGAGCGCCAGTTCTACACGCCGACCCTTGCGTTAGACATTGGACGGGCGGCCCGACGTCATCTACGCAGCCGACGATGTGCCGCCAGCCGTTGACGATGAACCGCCCGTAATCAGGGATCGACACGCTGCTATTGCGCTGCCGAACTTTGAGTTTCCACCGCCGGTACCACCGCCGAAGCCGCCGGAGGGAGGTGCGCCACTACCGCCGAAGCCGCCGCCTGGAGGTTGATTGCCACCACCAAAGCCGCCGCCCGAGGGAAGCGTCACGCCGTGTTGTTTGAGACAGGTTTGAAATGCCTGGAACTGTTGGCCCGATCTACCCGAGAACGCGCCCGAACCACCTGCTGACGCCGGGCCATTTGACTTAGAGGGACCCATCAACAGCACCACTGCCAAGAGAACTGCTACGAGCACCCCCACAATGGCACTAGCGATAATGATCATCCGCCGAGTTGACGACGTTGATTTTTCAGTTGGTTCTCTCATCACGCCACCAAATGTCCATCCTCAAGACGGAACGTGACGTCCGTCTTATCGGCGTAGTTCATGTCGTGCGTCACGATGATGACCGTCGTGTTCGCACTACGGCTGAGATCCTTCAACATCGCAAAGATCAATTTGCCCGTCTTGGAGTCGAGATTTCCCGTCGGCTCATCGGCCAAGATGACCCGTGGCTTGTTCGCTAGAGCGCGGGCAATCGCGACACGTTGTTGTTCGCCACCCGAGAGTCGACTCGGCCGACGATTTTGCTTTTCACCCGTGAGACCAACCTGATCGAGCAGTTCGACGGCTCGAACCCTACGATCGGCCTTCGAGACGCCCGAAAACTCCATCGGCAACATCACGTTCTCCACGGCGTTCAAATTGGGAATCAAGTTGAATGCTTGGAAGACGAAGCCGATCTTGTTTCGTCGATACGAAATGAGTTCTCGGTCACTCCCGGAACTGATCACTTGGTCATCGACCCGAACGGATCCAGAGCTGGGCTTGTCGAGACCACCGAGCATCGAGAGGAGCGTGGACTTACCGCTGCCACTCGTGCCGACGATGGCGGCGAACTGACCGTCGTCGATAGCGAAACTCACGTCATCGACCGCGGTCACTGGTGAAGCGCCCGACTGGAACTCCTTTGTAATGTTCTTGACTTCAATCATGACAACTCACTCTCCTCGTAGAACTTCTGCTGGACGAACTTTGGCAATTATGTAGGAAGGAATTGCGCTTCCGACGAAGGCGATGGCAATAGCCGCGAGCACACCAAAGAGCAAGACATCGACGCCAACTGCTGCGTGCAAACTCGACAGCGTCGACTTACCGAATCCACCAAGGGGGTTACCGAAACCTCCTCCGCCTCCTGGACCGCGGCCGCCGAATCCTCCCGGAGCCGACGACGTCGACGAGTTATTGACGAGCACTTTGAGCACGGGATTGGAGAGCGCGATGCCCAAGATGACCCCCGCCACTGCCCCCATTCCCGTGAGCGTCATTGCTTCAGCGACGAACAATCGCACGACGCCACCGTTCGATGATCCAAACGCCTTGAGAATGCCGATCTCGCGGCGACGCTCGCGAACAATCATGAGCATTGACAAAAAGAGAATCGTCGCGCCGGCGATAAGGGCGCCGACGAGACTGTAGAGCGCGATCGTCTTGATGGAATTCAGCGACGAGATGATGGACGCGTTGTTGGTCTGTCCCGTCGTGACGCTCGCAACACTGGTACCGAGTTCGCTTTGGATCGACGCTGACGTACTCGACAATTCAGTGATGGATCCCACCTTGGCAATGACGGTCGTGACCCCGTTAATCCCCGAAAGGTTTTGCAGCGTCTTGAGGGGCACCACGATCTCGCTGTTGGAGAAGGTGGTTTTCGTATCAAAAATGCCGACCACGCTAAAGGTCTTGCTGTACGCAGTGAACGTCGAGCCGACCTTCAATGAGTTCTTCGTCGCCAAACTCTTGCCGATGTCAGCCGTGTAGGTCGACGCCGCGCCATCCACTGATTTTCCCGCCATCAGGGTTACCGAATTGGTACCCAGGATCGTCGCGCTCAGCGGTTGCGTAGAGCCAGTGATGGTGATGGGCAGCGAGAAGTTCGCTGGCGGTGCGCCGCCGTTCGTACCGTTGCCACCGCCGAAGCGTCGGCCCAACGAGCCGGGGCTAATCGACGACTTCAGATTCGTCGTGCCGCCCGACGAGGAGCCTCCAAATGGCGAACTGGAGGATGAGGAATTGGAAAGTCGGTCACTTACTGACGAGACGACCGCCGCGACATTCTTGGTTGAGGAAATCTTGGTGATGTCCTTCGCCGTAAGTGGATTGCCTCCACCATTGAAACCCTGGGAACCGGCCGGCGTGATGGTAATCGTCGTACCCACTGACGCCGACACACTGGCCGTACGCTTGTTGACCGCCTGCACGGACAACAACATGACGAGGGCGAGAGCGAAGCTGATTGCCAGGATGAGGACGATGGATACCGTTCGAATTGTATTTCGATAGGCGTTCTTGGCGCCGCGCGCGATCGTGCTCACTGAGCGCTTCCTTTAGTGATGACTGGATTTGACATGCAATCAAGGTAAGAAACGAAACTGCGGGCCCGCTCAGGATTGACTAAGGAAGCTATAAGGAACTTTTAGAAGCCCACTAAGTTCTCGGGCCAATATTCCTTGTTCTACACGCCCAGTTCTTTGGCTAAGGGAAATCGGATCGTCACCGTCGTACCAGTGGGAACGCTTCGAGAAAGTGTGACGGTTCCATCATGGGCCGCGACCATCGCCGCCACGATCGAGAGCCCCAGTCCACTCCCACCCTGGCCGCGATCACGTCCTGGATCACTCCGATAGAAACGATCAAAGGCGTGCTCTATCGTCTCGTCACTCATTCCCGGACCGTCATCAGCGACTGTGATGACCGCAGCGTCACCGTCGCTCGCAACGCGAATCATCATGCTTGTTCCTTCGGGTGTATGGGCACGGACATTGGCCAGAAGATTTTCAATCACCCGATGAAGTTGAGTTGAATTTCCCATCACTTCCAATGATTCGCTGGCTTCGAAGGTGACTGGCCACTGGGGTTTCACTGTCGTCGCGGTCGAGATGACCTCGGTACAACAACTCACCAACTCGACGCGGTTCGTGGTCATCGGTGCACCCTCGTCAAGTCGCGCCAACGTCAACAAGTCCCCCACCAACTCTTCCATGCGTTGTGCTTGCGTCCGTATACCAACGAGAACGCGGGACAAATGCTCGGGCTCAGGTGAACCCCAGTGATCAATCAGTTCCGCGTAGGCCGCTATTGCGGCGATGGGGGTCCGCAATTCGTGCGACGCGTCAGCGACAAATTGGCGCAACAGTTCATCACGCTTCCTCAACTCAACCTCAATGGAGTCCCGAGCGGCGAAGGCTCCCTCGATCTGGTCGAGCATCTTATTCAACGTGCTCGACAATCTTCCAACTTCGGAGCGTCGCGTCGCGGCGGGAATACGGTCGGAGAGTCTCCCTCCAATGATTGCTTCAGCGGTACTCTCCACGTCGTCCAATGGTCGTAGACCCAAACGAACAAAGAAGAAACCAGCCGAGATCGCAAGCAGGAGGGCGATGGCCGACACGCTCAATTCAATGTAAAGAAGATTTTGCAGGGTACTGGCGGTATCGGTGAGGGGAATGCCCACGACGAGAGTGGATCCATTGGCGAGTATTGCTGCGTACACACGAAAGTCGGGACCACCGGGCTTCGTCGACGCCGTCGTGAAATTTACTGGCGTCGAGTGGCTCAGTCCCGGGATATGCGTGGGAATGAGCGGATTGTAACTTTGCCCTCGAACGTACGCCGCGCAATGTTCGCCGCTCGCTATCACACCCTTTTGGTTTCGCACGTCATAGGAGACCGTGACGACGGAACCGAGATTGGGAAGACCCTTCAGTGCCGTGGGAATGGGTCGTCCTTGAAAGTTCATGGGCGGTGTCGTAGTACCAGGTCGCACGCAACGAGAGAATTGCTGCGAGGTGTCGACGGCGCGCGCGATGGCTTTGGACGCAAATTGAAGAGAATTGTCGGCTTTGTTGTAGAGATACGACTGCAGAAATGAATACGTCGCCACGCTCGTAATTCCCAGTGCGAGAACAGTGACCGTCCCGACCGTCACAAGAAGCCTCGCTCGCAGCGACATCAGTGGGCGGTGGACTTCTCTTCGAGGGGCTCAATGAGAATATAACCAACCAGTCGCTTCGTCACGATAAGGGGCGGTCCATGAACGTCGAGCTTCTTGCGCAACGAACTTATGTACGTTTCGACGATGTTGGAATCACCACCAAAGTCGTAGTGCCACACGTGAGCGAGAATCTGCGACTTAGTCAATATTCGTCGCGGATTGAGCATGAAGTATTCCAAAATGGAGTATTCGGTCGCGGTGAGTTCTATCAATTTGCCAGAGCGCCGCACCTCGTGCGCCGCGTGATTCATCTCGAGATCCACGAAGCGAGAGGTCTCCGAATCTTGACCCGGTACTGACGCTCTTCTAAGAATTGCTCGAATACGCGCCACGATCTCAACAAGCGCAAATGGTTTTGTAACGTAGTCGTCGCCCCCCGCACTTAATCCTGCGACCTTGTCGTCCATGGCGTCACGCGCCGTAAGAAAGAGGATGGGCACCATGATGCCCTCATCGCGCAATGTACTTGTTAGTTCCAAACCATCAATATCGGGCAACATTACGTCCAGAACCACAAGGTCCGGCATTCGAGCGTGCACCGAGGCGAGGGCCTCTCGTCCATTGAAGGCCTCGTCGACGTCGAATCCCTCATAACGAAGAGCGGTAGAAATGGCGTCGGCTATCGCCAGTTCGTCGTCCACCACAAGAATTCGAGGTTTCAAAAATTGGCTCATGACGGCCTGAATTTATCTTGTCAACATTAAGCCCCGCTAAGGATCCTGCGAGGCCAAATAACGAACGGCGTCGCGGGCCTCTTGAAGGTGCCATCATCACTCAGCGCGCAGGGATGAGGGCGAAGAGTTGGGCAACGCTCTTGAGCTGTGGTGACCTTCCTGAACAAACACGGCTACTCGTTGCTCGCCGTCAGACCGGTTCAAAGACGGCGGTTTCAACCGGTCAGCACAACACTTTCCGATAGCAGTCGAGTTCCGGCCGACACCATCCACCTCACGACGACTGTTCATTTTTGAAGTGATCTTCTGGTGGAGATGGCTCTTCGACTTGTACCTATATCTTCCCCCGCCGGGAAGGTATTCCCGCGGACCGACTGTCGTAGCTCATGTTGCCTATTGCAAGATCGCGGCTAGTTGAGTCCGAGACCACTCGGTTCCGCTTTGAGGTGGT
>DAIQOO010000257.1:0-1522 GCA_036787845.1 Acidimicrobiales bacterium | reverse complement strand
ACGCCACCGGCGTTCGCGTTATGAACCTTGACGAGGGACACGCCGTCGCGGCGGTCGCCGTCGTCCCGTTTGAGCCAGAGGCCTAGGCGGCCCGACGGGCCCACGCTCGACGAAGGACGTCCACAATCTGTTCAGCGCCCTGAGCGCCGAGCACCATGAATTTGTTGTCGATGAGAAACGCCGGCACGCCAGTGATGCCTAGTTCCTCAGCCCGTGCTTCGTCGGCGCGAACCTCGCTCGAGTAGTCGTCGCCCGCCCACAAGGCGGGCGCGTCCGTCACGCCAACTTCGCGGGCAAGTTCGTCGAGCTGGAGGCGGTCACTGAGAAAGAGTCCCTCGCTGAAGTACGCCTTGAAGAGCCGCCGGCTCATGGCTTCGCCGAGCCCCTTGCTCGTGCTCAGTGCGATGAGTCGATGAGCGTCAAAGGTGTTCGTTGGTTTGGCGCTAGCGAGCGACCACGTCATGCCCAGATCGAGTGCCTGGCTCTCGAGGCGATGATGAAGTTCGCGCGCCTTTTCGACTGGCAGGTCGTACTTCTTCGCCACTAGCTCATCGAGGGGCAAATCAAAGCTCGCGGGCGAGTGCGGATCGAGTTCGAACGCGTGAAGTATGACGTCGACCTCGTCGCGATGCTCGAACGCTTCGAGTGCGAGTGACAACTGGCGAGAACCGAGGTAACAGAAGGGACAGACCACGTCACTCCAGATGTCGATCGTCATGGTTTCGCTCACCAAGAAATGGTGGCACAGTTTTCTCGGTGAGGCAGAATAGTCAGATGGCCGCGACGGAGATGAGCGCCGACGACGCGGTGGCGCTAGTGCGCAGCCACGACGCGGTCGGACTAGGACTGATCACCGGAACCCCGACCGCCCTGATGAAGGCGCTTTCGCGTCGTGATGACTGGGAGGACCTCACGTTTAGTGGGGGACTCATCGGGGGGCACTACGACGTCTTTTTGCACCCGAACGCCCACTATCGCTCCAGTTTCTGCGGCGGTTGCGGTGCGCCCTCCGAAATGTTCACGGACGGGCTCTATCAACTCATCGCGGCCGGTAAGGTAACCAACCGCAAGAAAAACATCCACCGAGGAACGTCCGTTATCACATTCGCCGCAGGAACCCAAGAGATGTATGACTTCATCGACGACAACCCCGCCATTGGCGTGGCGCCGGTGACCTACACGAACAATCCCCACGTCATTGCGCAGAACTATCACGTGGTCTCGATCAACTCGGCCCGTGAAGTGGACTTACACGGCCAGATCATCGCGGACACGCTGGGCGCCCGTCAGTACTCGGGCTCCGGTGGGCACCAGGACTTCGTTGAGGGCACCAGCCTCTCGCTCGAACACACTTCTCTAATCGGCCTGACGTCAACGGCACTCGTGAACGAAGCTCGAAAGAGTCGTGTCGTCTCGACGATCACGCCGCACAGCGTCGTCACGTCGCCGCGTCACTTAGCTGGGGTTATTGTCACCGAGCACGGTGCCGCGGATCTTCGAGGCAAGACGGTGTGAGAGCGAG
>DAIQOO010000109.1:2830-5537 GCA_036787845.1 Acidimicrobiales bacterium | reverse complement strand
AGCTTGTGAGTCGGCTCGGTCCCGTCTATCCAGATGTACTCAGCCTGATACGACAACGATGCTCCTTCGATGTGCCGTCGCGTACCTACGCGACCAGCACCAGTCTCATCGCTCCTCGACCCCTCGACCCCCGAGTTCTGTTAAGGGCGTGTAAAACATTTCCTCCTTGGAGTAAAACTCCGAGCGCCATTAGGCTCACCTCGTGGCAACGCTTCGACTCGCCTTGGCCCAGATGAACGCTGTCGTGGGCGGTTTCGCACAGAACGTTGAGACACTGGCGCGTTTTCGCACCCAATCTGCCCTCGTCGGCGCCGATCTCGTCGTGACACCGGAACTTTCACTCATGGGCTACCCACCCGAAGACCTTTTATTAAAGGAAGGCTTCATTGAGGCCAGTGCCCAGGCGCTCAGCGACCTAGCCAAATCAGAGAATCTCCCCCCAATTCTGGTGGGAACCGTGGTCCAAGAAGGAATGAACGGCGTGACGTTGGCTCCTTCGAGCGACGGTCGCGACGCGGTGAGGGTATTAGAGGACGAAGAACGACGTTTGCACATCGCGAACGTTCTCGTGGCCCTCGGTGATGATGGCGTCATAGCGACCGCGACGAAGCGCCTACTGCCCAACTACGACGTCTTTGACGAGCGTCGCTACTTCCATCCGGGCGTTGGTCCCCAAACAATCGTCAACGTGCGCGGCGTGGCGGTGGGACTTCTTGTCTGTGAGGACGTGTGGACGAGCAACGGACCCGCGGTGGAACTCGCGAAGGAAGGCGCGACGCTCCTCGTCGTAGCGAACGCGTCACCGTACGCACGTGGCCGACGCGACGAGCGTGAAGCCATGTTGCGCGAACGTGCACTGGAGACGAACTGTCCAATTGCGTACGTGAACTTGGTGGGCGGCCAGGACGAACTGGTCTTTGACGGCCAGAGCATGGCCGTGAACGCACGGGGGGACGTCGTCGCTCGCGCCAGCGCGTTCAGTGAAGAGCTCTTGATCTGTGAACTCGAAGCACGTGAATCGTCAGTCGGGATAGCGCTCGATACGTTCTACGCCCGAGACGAGACGAAGGTTCAAGCCTCGCACGTCAATCATCTCGAAGAGCCTTTGGACGAGGTCCGCGAAATCTACGAGGCGCTCGTCATGGGCACGCGCGACTACTTGCGCAAGAACGGTTTTCGCGAAGCGATCGTGGCACTGTCGGGTGGCGTCGACTCCTCACTCGTCGCTTCGATTGCCGTCGACGCGGTGGGCGCGCGCGCGGTGCGCGGTTTCGCGATGCCGAGTCGTTACTCGTCGGAACATTCCTTGTCCGACGCGATCGAGTTGGCCGCTCGACTCGACATCGAGATTGCCACGTTGCCAATCGAAGCGCCTCACGAAAACTTCACCACGGAACTCACCGAAGTCTTGGGCGGCGAGCCAGCGGGATTAACCGACGAGAATCTTCAATCTCGAATCCGCGCGGTGTTGATGATGGCGATCTCAAATGACACGGGCGCCATCGTGCTCACGACTGGCAACAAGTCAGAGATGGCGGTTGGTTACTCCACGCTGTACGGCGACTCCGCGGGGGGCTTCGCGGTCATCAAAGACGTGCCAAAGACTCTCGTCTACGAACTGTGTCGTTACCGCAACCAAATGGCGCGCCTTGACGGCGACCCCGAACCTATTCCCGCCGCGGTGCTCGAGAAAGCGCCCTCGGCGGAACTTCGTCCCGATCAACGCGACGATCAGTCATTGCCGCCCTACGAAGTGCTCGATCCTTTGCTCGAGCTCTACGTCGAACAGGACGCCACCGCCGAAGAGATCATCGCTTTGGGTTACGACCGAGCGCTGGTGACCAACATCACGCGTCTCGTCGATCGCAGCGAGTACAAACGACGCCAAATGCCACCGGGAGTTCGGATCTCGAAGAAGGCATTCGGTCGCGACCGTCGGATGCCAATCACCAACGCTTTTCATCCCGAAACCTGATGACGTCCTCACGCGACACAATGGCGCACCTCTTTTCGTGTTTTGACACGATGTACCTCGTGTTGGGAGAGGGCGCGCCCACGCTGACGAACGATGCGTACGTGATTCGCACCTACGAGATGGCCCGCGCCTTCGGTGAGGTCGCCCTCCGTTTTCGCGAGCATTTAGTTGACGTGGAGACTGAGCCACTGGCCCCCTTGGCGGACGTGCTTCGCCGCGCGATTTCGCTGGATAACACGGGCGCCATGGTGCTCTTCGCCATGGCGACGGTGATTGGCCCGAGAGTGCTGGTGTCGTTACGCGACGCGAGAGAGACGAGCGACCTCGACGAGCCAGAGCTCGGGATCGCTGTTCACGCCTCGCAAGTACTAGTCCAAGAGATTCGTGCCGTGGGTGACGTGGCGGGCGAACAGGCGCCCATCGATGACCCAAAGTGGCAAAGTGACGCACAAAGCCTGAGCGCGGACCTCGATATGGGTGGAAACGCTGAAAGTTTCGGGATTTCACGGTAAGTTGCGTAGCCCCGTATAACTAGAGGTACCGGAGTTTCCGGGCTAGCTCGCTCAGTAAAAGAGGAACCATGGCGAAAGACCGTATAGATCGTGACGATGAGGACCTCGTACGTCTCTACCTGTCCGACATTGGCCAGTACACCCTCCTCACAAAGGACGACGAGGTTCGCCTCGCTCAGACCATCGAAGAGGGCCGTGACGCAAAGTCTGAACTCGAGGC
>DAIQOO010000109.1:1358-2730 GCA_036787845.1 Acidimicrobiales bacterium | reverse complement strand
AAGGGCTTTAAGTTCTCGACGTACGCCACCTGGTGGATCCGCCAAGCGATCACGCGAGGTATCGCGAATACCGGGCGCACGATCCGTCTCCCGGTGCACGCCGGCGACACGTTGGCGCGTGTGCAAAAGGCGCAGTCGCGTCTCGAACTCAAGTTCGGTCGACCCCCCACCATCAAAGAGCTCTGTGAAGAGTGCGAAATGCCCGAGGACAAGCTCATCGAGGCGTTGCGTTTTCGCTCCGAGCCGATCTCACTGTCAGAGCCACTGCGCGAAGACGGCGACGCGGAGCTCGGCGACGTCGTCGAGGACCGTTCGGCCGAGTCGCCCTTTGACGTCGCCGCGGTGAAGATGATGCCCGCCGCGATCGAGAAGCTGCTCCAGCCACTCGACGAGCGTGAACAGAAGATTCTGCGGATGCGCTTTGGACTTGACGGTGCCGGAGAGATCCGCACCTTAGAAGACGTGGGCGCTGAGATGAATCTCACCCGCGAGCGCATCCGTCAGATCGAGGCGCGCGCAATGAGTAAATTACGCCACCCCTCGTCCGACACCGGCGCGCGCGACTTACTTACGCTCTAGCGTCGCTGGAACCTGGCGCCGCCCAGTGCGGCGGCGAGACCTACCACGATGGCACTCACCAGAAACGGTGTATGCGACTTCGAACGACTGAGTAACGTCACCGGGTGGCTGAACGTCAATAGCGGCCACGCTCGTTCGTGCGCGATTCGAGTGAGCGTGCGATCAGCGTTCACGCAGAAGGGTTGGCCGACGCACTCCAACATCGGTACGTCGGTTTCAGAGTCTGAGTACGCGTAGGACTCTAAGAGATCGATGCCGCGCCGCGCGGCCAGTTCACGGATGGCGAGCGCTTTGTTCTCGCCTTGGGCGAAGAACTCCATCTCTCCGGTGAACTTGCCGTTCTCGTCGATGGTGGCGCGCGAGGAGATCGCACCCGTAATGCCCAGTAGTTCAGCGAATGGTTCAACAATCTCTGTCGGCGCACTACTCACGAGGTAGACCTCGTCGCCTTGGCTGAGGTGGTGATCGATGAGCTCGAGGGCTTCGGCGTAGATAAGCGGCTCAATAACCTCGCTAAGGGTCTCCTTGACTAGACGACGCACCTCGTCCTGGTCCCAACCTCGGGTGATCTTTAGCACCGTTTCTCGGACCTTGGCGAGTCGCTTCTCGTCGGCGCCGAAGCGCTGGAACCAGAGTTGACCAATGCCGGCACGGATAAGCGTGCGTCGATGCAAGAGACCGCGCGCGTGCAACTCCGGTCCCAGGGCGACGATCGAAGACTTGACGATGACGGTCTTGTCTAGGTCAAAGAAGGCCGCGCGCACACTTTCATGCTAGGTCCAGTTGTTGCGAG
>DAIQOO010000109.1:0-1258 GCA_036787845.1 Acidimicrobiales bacterium | reverse complement strand
ATGATCGCGCCGACTTCAACGGCCTCGTCGACGAGTGACGTGATCAACGCGGGCGTCGACACCGAGACATCGACGCCCCAACTCTCGTTGAAGAGCCATTCGTTTCGAGCGTTGTTGATGCGACTGATGACCCGCGGCACGCCAAACTCTTGCTTCGAGAGCCAACTGATCACGAGGTTGTCTTCGTCGTCGCCGGTGGCGGCGATCATCACGTCGGCGCTTCGAACGTCGGCCGAAGCAAGGCTCGCGTACTCACAGGCGTCGGCCGCAAAGACGCTCACGCCGGGTAGTTGCGATTTCAGACGCTCGGCGGTTGAGGTCACTTGTTCCATCAAGGTGACGTCGTGGTGGCGATCGATCAAGTCGAGCGCGATTGAGGTACCGACGGACCCGCCGCCGGCGATCACGACTTTCATAGTGAGCTCCCCTCGAGCAGTTCGTGGAGATCGCTCAGACCCTCATTCGTCACGAGAAACTCGAGGATGTCGTCCTCTTGGGCGAAGAGACCCTCAACGCTGACGCGGCCCTGGCCACCTCGAATCATGCCCACGACGCGCACGCGCTCGCCAATGTTAAAGCTGGTGACAGGCTTGCCGGCGAGGGCGTCGGGCACGATGCGCTCGACTAAGTGCATCGTGTTACCAGAGTCGGTCCAGGCAATTGAGTCATCGGAGGGCATCATCCAACGCTTGACTTGCTGGGTGGTCCACAGCGACGTCGCGACGGTGGGGATACCGAGTTTCATATAGATACCGGCTCTCGCCGGGTCGTAGATTCGAGCGACCACGTTCTTGATGTTGTAGTGATCGCGGGCAATCCTCGCGCAGAGAATATTGGAGTTGTCGCCACTCGTGACGGCCGCCAACGCGTCGGCGGTGACCGCCTCAGCTTGAAAGAGCACGTCACGGTCAAAACCAGATCCGATGATGGTCTTGCCGTGGTAGTGCGTGAGACGGCGAAAACTGTCGCGGTTCTTGTCGATTATTACCACCGAGTGCCCCTCTTCGGAGAGTTCCATGGCGAGCTCTGAACCAACTCGGCCACAGCCGACCACAATGATGTGCACGCACTCATCAGACCACAACGGGGCTTTTGGCTGCAAGTTCGCCTTAAGTGCTCGTTGTGGAAGAGTTCCTTGGCAAGACCTGTGGCTTAGTATCGATTTCGTGTCAAATGAGGATGAGTCGACAGTCAAACGCGCACCAATTTTGACGTCACACGCCAATTTGGCGACGTTTTATCCCGAGACGTGGGATTA
>DAIQOO010000108.1:0-5604 GCA_036787845.1 Acidimicrobiales bacterium | reverse complement strand
CGCCTCGCGCATCATCGAATCAGGCGCCGATCGGGTGTCACTCAATTCCGCGGCGTTAGCCGACCCCTCTTTGATTACGGCCATTGCCGATCGTTATGGTTCACAAGCTGTCGTCGTCGCGATCGACGCCGGAGATGGTGTTGTGCACACTCACGGAGGACGTGTCGCGACGACGACCGCCACCGTTCCCTGGGCCGTTGAAGCAGCGGAACGCGGCGCGGGTGAAATCCTGTTGACGTCGATTCGCCAAGACGGCCAGCGCACTGGTTACGATCTCGAGTTAACGGCGCAAGTTAGAGACGCGCTGAACATTCCCGTCATTGCTTCTGGGGGCGCCGGTTCGGCGCTTCACGTGGCTGAGGCGCTTCGCGTAGCGGACGCGGCGCTCGTGGCGTCCATTGTTCACGAAAACCCAGGGGGACTGGCAGATCTGCGACGACAGATCGAGCGTCTGGGCATTGAACTTCGACCGTTGAAGGAGCGCCGTGAGTGAAGATCTTCGAGCCGCAATTGTCCAAGATGAGGACACAGGACGAGTACTGATGCTCGGCTGGATGGACGAAGAGGCACTTGCGCTCACTCGTTCAACTGGTCTCGTGCACTTCTTCTCTCGCTCCAGGCAACGATTATGGCAAAAGGGCGAGACGTCGGGCAACGTGTTGCACGTCAGCGGCGTCACGCCCGACTGTGACGGCGACGCGTTGCTCGTCAGCGTCCACGCCGATGGTCCAACCTGTCACGAGGGATCAACGTCATGTTTCACGCCTCGGTTGTGGCGAAGGATATTGCAACGCGAGCGTGAGAACGCCGACGGCTCGTACGTCGCTGCGCAGTTGACGGCGGGTGTCGCACAGAATGCCCGAAAGGTTGGCGAAGAGGCCGTTGAACTTGCCGTGGCCGCGCTGAGTGAAGACGACGAACGCGTCGTGAGCGAAGCGGCCGATCTTTGGTTTCACACTCTGTTGTTGTTGCGCGCTCGAGGCCTCGATCCCGCGGCCGTCGATAACGAACTTCGTCGCCGCGAGGAATAGTTGGTGCCGTGAAGCGCACTGGACGATCACGGTCTCAAAGTGGGTCGAGCCGTTAAAGTTTGTATCACTCCACGTTTGTCGTTTGAAGTGGACCCAATGGGAGAGGTGTCAAGAAATTGTTAGGTGTCACGGTTTCCTCGGGAGTGTTCGTGTTGGTGGGCGCGGTATTTCTCGCCTGCGCGGTGGAGATGGTCGAAGCGTTGACCATCGTGCTCGCGGTAGGTCACACCCGAGGTTGGCGATCGGCGACGGAGGGCACGATCGTGGCTCTTGTGGCGCTCGCAGCACTGGTGGCGGCTTTTGGCCCAGCGCTGGTGTCCGTGCCGCTCAACGTATTGCGACTCATCGTCGGTGGCGTGCTCCTGATCTTTGGCATGCAGTGGTTGCGCAAGTCGATCCTTCGCTCGAGCGGCCTGAAGGCCAAGCACGACGAGGACGAAATCTACAAGGAGACCGTGGCCGAACTTTCGGCAGCTCCCACCAGCACCGGCCGCGATCGATTGGCCTTTGTCATGGCCTTTAAAGGCGTCTTCTTAGAGGGTCTCGAGGTCGTGATCACGGTACTAACACTCGGCACGTCGGCCCATCGATTGGGACTCGCCGTTGTTACTGCGGGCGTCGCCATCGTCGCGGTTGGTGTCGTGGGCATCATCGTCGCGCAGCAACTCTCGAGTGTGCCCGAGAACGCCATGAAGATGGCCGTTGGCATCTTGTTGGTCAGTTACGGCACGTTCTGGACGGGCGAAGGTTTGAAGGTGCATTGGCCTGGAGGTGACACGATGCTCCCAGGGCTTGTCGGGATCTACGTCGTCATCACCTTTCTTTACGTCACGTGGCTGCGTTCGAGCAACCCGCGCCAAATTAGTGAGGTGTCGGTATGAAACAACCCTCACTACCAATTCGTCTCCTCAAGGGCTTCGCCATGTTCTGGTGGGACTTCCTCGTGGGCGACACGCCTGAGATATTCGTGGCCGTCGTCCTCATTATCGGTGTCGTCTCGCTCGTGAGCGTGAGCGGCCACGCGCATTCAGCTGGTGCAGCGGTGTTGACGGTGCTCGCGGTGCTGGCGCTTGGCGCGTCAGTGTGGCGGGCTAATCGAGCGGTAAAGAAATAGCTCTTACGCGCCAGGCAGTTCGTAGGCGGTCATCGAGAGCGAACCTAACTCGTAACCGTCAATGAGCGTCCTCGTTGGCGTATTCGCCGCCGACGAGAGCCCGGCCAAATAGGCGAGCGGCAAAAAGTGATCGGGCGTCGGCACTGCCATGGCGTAATCGTGGTGGGACTTCGCCGTCGCGAGCTGTGCCGGGTCGTCGGTCATGATCTCGCGCACCGCGTCGTCGAAGCGATGCGCCCAGTCGACGCCTTCGCCGGGGGAGTTCCAGTCCATTAAGCGAAGGTTGTGCACGACGTTGCCACTGCCGACAATCAGTACGCCTTCGCTACGAAGTTCGTGCAATTTCGCGCCCAAGTTGAAGTGATAGTCAAAGGGCAGCTCGGCGTTGATGGAAAGCTGCACGACCGGGACATCCGCCTTGGGAAACATGTGAACGAGGACCGACCACGTACCGTGGTCGATACCCCAGCTGTCCGCGTCGAGGCCCGCGTACGTGGGCTCAACCACGTCGACGATGCGCGCCGCGAGTTCGGGGTCACCCAGTGCCGGGTACTGCACGTCAAAGAGGGGCTGTGGAAATCCGTAGAAGTCGTGAATCGTGCGCGGCGTCTTCATTGAGGTGACGGCCGTGATATTGACGTACCAGTGTGCCGAGACGACGAGTATTGCCTTTGGTGTGGGCATGGACGCGCCAAAGGCCGCCCACGAGTCGGTGTAGCGGTTGTGACTAATGGCGTTCATGGGGTTGCCGTGGCCGATGAACGCGGCGGGCATTAACTCTGACATTGCGACCTCGCTTTGCTTGGCCCAGCGTAGCGGTGCTAAATCGAGTGCCCTCCGTTCTAGCGTGGTGGTATGCGTACTCGGAGAGTGTTCAGTGGCGCGATCATGGTGTGCTCGACGTTGGTAATCGCCGCACCGACCGCCTCGTCGTCGCCGACGCTGGCCTGTCAATCGACGGTCACCTCAACCTGGACGACTGTTCAGTTAGCCAACGAGACGATCGCACTGTCGGTGAACGCGCTCAACATCGGTGCCATGGGTCCCGCTGCCAAGGCCGGCTACGGAGGACTTCTGTTATTAGGCACCGTGGCGCCAGCGAAGTTCGCGGCCATTGTCGCGACCCTGCAGAAAGAGACGCCCACTAAATACGCCATGCTCGTCATGACCGACCAGGAAGGTGGCGGCGTCCAACGCTTGACGAATCTCGTCGCGACCCTGCCTTGGGCGCAAACGATGGGAAAGAACTTGACGGCCGCGCAGATTACTGCCCAGGGTCACCGCGTTGGCCTTTCTATGATGGCGGCGGGCGTAAATACCGACCTCGCGCCGGTACTCGACGTTGACGGACGAGCGGTGTATCCCGGTTCGAGTGATCCTGACGGCTACCGCTCCTTTAGCGGCGTCGCCTCACTCGCCGCGAGTGACGGCGTCGCCTTCATGAACGGACTTCGCCAAGCGGGCGTCACGTCCGTCGTCAAGCATTTTCCCGGACTCGGTGGTTCAACGGGCAATACCGACTACGGATCTGCCGCCACGTTGCCGTGGGCGACACTGAAGAAGTCCGGGCTCGTTCCCTTTCAAGCGGCGATCAACGCCGGCGCGACCGCGGTGATGATCTCAAATGCGCGAGTACCCGGACTCTCGTCGCTCCCCTCGAGCATTTCACCGACCGTGATCGGCGTACTTCGCCAACAGTTGGGATTCACTGGGCTTATCGTGACGGATTCGCTCTCGGCCGGTGCGCTCGGTGCTCTTGGCCTCGGCGTGCCGGGCGCCGCGGTGAAGGCGCTAGAAGCCGGGGCCGATCTCATTCTCGGGGGAACGTCGACGTCGACTGGCGCGGCGTTGGCTTTGGCGCGGGCGACGTCGACCGCGATTCAAAATGCCGTTGCGTCGGGCGCGCTTCCTCGGGCCACGCTGATCGCCGCGGCCACACAGGTACTCGCGGTCGAAAATCCCCAAATCTGCATGGGCGCTGCGGGTTAGAGAGTTAGAGGTAGTGGGGCGGACGTTCGTCGCGATCACGACGAAGGCGTGCGATCTCTTCTTTCAAACGCTCAATTTCGTCACGCAACGAGCGAATGATGACCTCAGGGTCGTCTTTAGCGTCGTCGCTCGTCACGAAACCAGACTTGCACACCACGCGCTCGGCGCTGGAACATCTTTGTTGAAACACGAGCAAAGTGTGGCCGCATTCGTTATCGTAATGGGCTGATGACCCAATGCCGGGTCTCATCAAGGGGGATGACATGGCAATGATTGATCAGGGCACGCGAGATCATGAGCGTCTCAATGCACTCGGGTACCGCCAAGAGTTGTCAAGAGTGCTGTCGCTCTTTGACAACTTTTCCGTGGCCTTTAGTTACCTCAGCCCGATGGTGGGTATTTACTCCATCTTCGTGATTGGTCTGGGTGCGGGTGGTCCTCGCTACATCTGGACGATTCCCTTGGTCGTGTTGTTTATGACGTTGGTGTCGCTGGTCTTTGGCGAGTTGGCGAGTGAGTATCCGCTCTCGGGCGCGCTGTACCAGTACGGCAAGTTCAACATTGGACCACGCTTTGGCTGGTTCGTCGGCTGGATCTACGGCTTCGCGCTTCTAGCGACCGTGGCGTCAGTGGACTCCGGGATAGTGACCTACGTCGCGGGACTTTCGAACATCTGGTTCAAGACTCACCTCAATCCGTTGAATCACGTCACGATCTTCTGCGTGGTCGCCGTCGTCATCCTCATCTCGGCGTTCTTGAACTCCGTCGGGGCCAAGATTCTCGGTCGCGTCGCGCGCTTTGGTGTGTACGTCGAGACCATTGGCACCTTTGGTGTGTTCATCGCTCTTTGGATGAAGGGCTTTCACCACAACGTGGGCTACCTCTTTACGACCCAAGGTGTCGAATTCGCCAAGTCCAACCCCTACGGCGTGAACTTCGGTGGGCACTGGCTCACTGGCGCTGCACTCGTCGCGATTCTCGCCAACGTCTACATCTTTTACGGCTTTGAGTCCGCGGGCGACATCGCCGAAGAGACGAAGGACGCGGGCCGTCAAGTGCCCAAGGCCATGCGCAACTCCATCCTCTACGGGGGTCTTGCGTCATTCGTGCTCGTACTGGGTCTGCTACTCGCGATTCCGAGCACCGGCATCAAGTCGATCATTGCTGGTGGAATCCCGGTGATCCTCGCCTCACTGCCGAGTTGGCTCCAGGACTTCTTCCTCGTCATGGTCATCATTGCGTTCTTCAGCTGTGGCACGGCTGTCATGGGCGCCGGATCACGGGTGGTCTTCGCCCTGGCGAGAGACAACGCCGTGCCGGGGAGCAAGTCGTTGAAGAAGGTGACCGTTCGTCACAAGACGCCGCGAAACGCCATCACGTTGGCGACGATCGTGCCGTTCCTCTTCCTTCTTCTCGTGCTCGTCAACCCATCCAAGCCCGTGCACGTGCTCTGGTTTTACTACCCGGCGA
>DAIQOO010000256.1:0-1548 GCA_036787845.1 Acidimicrobiales bacterium | reverse complement strand
TACATCTTTGACGAGGTGCACCAACTCTCCAAGGCCGCTTCTGCCGCTCTGTTGAAGACCCTCGAAGAGCCGCCGCCGCACGTGGTCTTCGTCCTAGCCACCACCGACCCTCACAAGGTCTTACCGACAATTCGTTCGCGCACGCAGCATCTGGAGTTCCGACTCATCGGGGCCGACACGCTCGCCACGTTGTTGCACGATGTAAAGAGTGCTGCGGGGCTTAGCGCGGACGACGAGACCATCGAGGCCGCCGTGCGGCTCGGCAGAGGATCAGCACGCGACGCACTGAGTGCGCTTGACCAACTGATCGCTACCGGTTCGATCAGTGAGACCCAACCCGAGTTTGACCCACTACTTCACGCGCTCGTGCACGACGACGCCGTCGAAGCGCTGCGCTCACTCGCGGTACTCGCTCGAGAGGGATGGGACCCCGAACAACTTGCCGAGAACTTCGCGGGCGAAGTTCGACAAGTGTTTCTTCTCCAAGTCGCGCCCGAGGTCGCCGACGCTGTCGACGCCGACCGAGAACGTCTCCTCGCGTGGGGCGAGCAGTTAGGTCTCGCGCGCAGCGTGCGAATCCTTGAGACCGTTGGGCGAGCGATCCGTGAGATGAAGAGTGCACCGGAGAAGATCGTGATGCTGGAAGTCGCTATGGTTCGCCTGACGAAACCCGAACTCGACAATTCCTACGAATCGCTCGACGAGCGGCTACTCAAACTAGAGCGCGGCGCGACCCGTTCGCTCGCCCCCGCCCCAGAGGCTGCCCGTCCGGTACTTCGCCCCATTGGGTCAACCGTCACGGCATCGGCCCCCCCGGAAAAACCAGCGCCGACGCCCAAAGCTGTCGTCGAGGCGCCGCCATCGGATTCAATGCCTTCGAGCGAGAAGCCATCGAGCACGCAAGAAGTAAGTCTTTCGCTCGCGGACGTTCGTGAGCGTTTCGTCGAACGCGTTATCCCACGAACGTCTCGCTCCGCGCAGCTCCTTCTCCGCTCGGCCATTGTTGAATCGTTGGACGGACTTTTGATGACGATCGCGTTGCCTAGTGAAGAGATGCGCCAGAACACCGAGCTCATTGCACAAGGTCTCAAAGGCGCCCTTGAACACGAGTTCAAAGCGCCACTGTCGATCTATTGGACTGTTGACGCGTCGCTCGTCAGTGCGCCGCCACCAACGCGCCGCCCCGTTGCCAAGGTGCAGACAGACGATGAGGAGCTTGACGTGTCCGATGAGACGGTGCTGGTCGTCGATTCCGTGGCTGGTCATCTCATCACCGAAATGTTCCCTGGTGCGGAGGAGATCTCGTGAGTTACCCTCCGGCGCTGCAAGCGATCGTGGATGAACTCGGACGCTTTCCGGGCGTCGGGCCCAAGTCAGCCCAACGCATCGCGTTTTGGCTGATGCGCCAACCCAGTGAAGACGTCGATCGCCTCGCTTCGTCACTAGCCGAGATGAAGACCAAACTTTCGTTCTGCGAACGTTGCTGCAATATTGCCGACTCGGGGGGACTCTGTCCCATCTGCGCCGACGCTCGCCGCGACCAGACGA
>DAIQOO010000255.1:0-1558 GCA_036787845.1 Acidimicrobiales bacterium | reverse complement strand
TGGACGACTCATTGATCCCGTTGAGATTGCCGCGTCGATTCTCTGGCTTTGCTCGCCGGCGTCGTCGGCGATCACTGGTGCCGACATCGCGGTTGACGGCGGCATGACTGTTTCTTAGCGCGCAGAGCGCGAATATAACATTACGTATGTGCCGACGGCGTTCGTCAGCATGAGGTAGTAGCCCAATTTAGTACCACTCCATTTGAACTGGAGTTGAAGCCCTTTGTCATGTCACAAGCGGCATCTACCTTCAGTTCGTGAGTTCCACGCGCTGTCGCACCTTTCGTTATCGCCTGCACCCAACCTTTCGCCAGTCGTTGGCCCTCACCGCACAGCTCAACTACCAGCGTGAGCTCTACAACGCTGCACTCGAAGAGCGCATCGGCGCCTGGAAGTGGAATCATCGCTCGGTCAGCTACGTCGACCAGTGCAGAACGTTGACTGGGCTGAGTGATCTGCGCCCTGAAGTACTCGCCTCAGGGACGGTTCTTTGTCGAGGGACGTTGAAGCGCCTGGACCGCGCCTTTGCGGCGTTCTATCGGCGGGTGAAGAGCGGCGAGACTCCCGGTTTTCCGCGCTTTAAGTCCGCACAGCGCTTCGACTCGCTGCAGTGGGAGGACCGTTCGGGCTGGAAGGTGAAGGAGCGCGATCGCCGCTTCTACCTGCTCGGCATCGGTGAGGTGAAAGCGAACTATCACCGGGCGCTACGGGGTGTTCCCAAGGCCATCACCGTTAAACGTGAGGGCACAAAGTGGTGGGTGAGCGTACGCTGTGTCGACGTGGCGGCCGAGCCCCTCGAGCCCACCGGGCGCGAGGTCGGTCTCGACCTCGGAGTCACGAACCTCGTTGCGACGAGTGACGGGGAACTCATCTTGGCAGAGCACTTCGGCTCTCGTGCCAGGGCCCAGCTCGCCTCGGCTCAGCGGGCGCTCGCTACCAAGCAACGCGAATCCAACCGACGAAAGCGACAAGTAGAGACCGTTGCCCGACTGCACCGCAAAGTTGCGAGCCAGCGCCTTAACGCCGCTCACCAGCTCAGTCGACGGTTGGTGAACGATTACGACCTCATCGTGCTGGAGGATCTCAAGATCACCCACATGGTGCGCTCACTCAAGGCGATTGCTGATCCCGACCAGCGTGGATCCTTTCTCCCCAACGGCGCCCGCGCTAAGGCCGGGCTGAACAGATCTATTCACGACGCGGGGTGGGCAACTCTGACGTCACTGCTTTCCTACAAGGCTGAGAGCGCCGGTCGGATGGTCGTGCGCGTCAAAGCCCACCACACCAGTCAACGATGTGCCCATTGTGGCCACGTCGAGCCTGGTAACCGGGTCACCCAAGCGGGGTTTCACTGTCAGCGATGTGGTCACGAAGACCACGCAGACCTCAACGCCGCACGCAACATCCTTCGGGCCGGTAGGGCTCGGCTGGCGCCAGCCAGCGTCGGTCGCAACTAGGCCACTACCCGGTTAGGCTCGCTCGTGGCCAAATGCCACTGTTGAGCGTGAGAGGTCCTAATTGAGCGAAGTCGCAACGCCAAATCGTGTCGTCATTCTCG
>DAIQOO010000022.1:0-19746 GCA_036787845.1 Acidimicrobiales bacterium | reverse complement strand
GCATCCGCGTTCCCTCGCCAGCGGCGAGAACGACGACGCAGGTGGGACGACTCACACTTCTATCTCTAGCAGTCCTGTTCTACGATTTGTGGCGTGGACAAATTTTCTTACGACGAGTTCTCACTGTTTCACGAAAACGCACAAGAGTGGGGCCTCGACGTGGCCATTCCCACGGTGCGACGCTTCTTCGTCACGGTGGACGGTCTTCGCCAACTGAGCGGTCTGGCCTGGGGTGAGGGCGAACCTGAACTCATTCTCGTCCACGGCGGTGCACAAAACGCTCATACTTACGACACCGTGGCACTCGCCCTCGAGCGACCACTACTCGCGTTCGATCTGCCAGGTCACGGCCACTCCGATCCGTCACCCTTCGCGTCGTCGGCGATCGTGAGTCACGCGCACGACCTCGAGGTAGCAATTGAAAAGCTAACGACGCCACCGCTGGCGCTCGTGGGAATGTCACTCGGCGGTCTCTGTTCGATCCTCGTCGCGAGCGAACGACCCGACCTTGTGCGCTCACTCATGCTCATTGACATCACGCCCGGTGTCAACTCCGACAAGGCCAAGCACATCACCGATTTCGTCAATGGTCCCAAATCATTCGACGATTTCGATGAGTTGCTCACGCGAACGATTGCGCACAATCCCACGCGATCGGTCTCGTCGCTGCGAAGGGGCATATTGCACAACGCGCTCCAACGCCCCGACGGGACGTGGGTGTGGCGACACCAACTGCATCCTCAGTCAGAACTCGCCGCGCCCGACGCCGGTGATCTTTGGGAGCGGCTCGGTGCGCTCGAGATGCCCGTCACGTTGTTGCGCGCCATGGCCAAGGGATCGGTCGTCGACGACGCCGACGAAGCGGAGCTGTTGCATCGATTACCCAACGCGAACGTAGTGCACGTCGCGAACGCGAGCCACTCCATCCAAGGCGACCAGCCCTTGGAACTAGCCGCCTTGATAGAACGACTCTGTTTCTAGTAATCTTTGGCTGGCGGGGGAGGGCTCGAACCTCCAACCTACGGATTCAAAGTCCGTCGTTCTGCCAATTGAACTACCCGCCACTGCCGATATGTGGCAATCTTCAGAGATTCTTAGAGTATGTCTGAGGATGCTTAATACCAACCAGCAACACTAGAGCCTGTACACCAACCCTAAGAAAGTCGCGCCGTGACCACCGCTCCAACGCCCAACTCCTATGTTGCCATCGTCGACGATGACAGCGCCATTCGCTCTTCCTTAGGGCGCGCCCTACGGATGGAGAACTACGACGTCGGACTCTTCGAGGACGGCACCAGTGCGCTCAAGGCCATTCAATTACGCGCGCCGGACGCCATCGTGCTCGACCTGCAACTGCCCGACATCGACGGGCTCGAAGTCTGTCGACGAATTCGACGTTCGGGCGACACGACGCCGATTCTGATGTTGACCGCACGCAACGCCGTGAACGACCGCGTCGAAGGACTGGACGTGGGCGCTGACGACTACCTGGTCAAGCCCTTTGACCTAGCCGAGCTACTCGCGAGACTTCGCGCACTGTTGCGCCGCACCAACGTCGGCGACGCCGACGGGACTGTCTTGCGATTCGAAGACCTCACGTTGAATCCACAGACCCGCGAAGTACACCGGGGCGATCGACTCATTGAACTCACGAAGATTGAGTTCGACCTTTTGGAACTCTTCCTCCAGCACCCCCGCCAAGTCCTCACCCGTGATCAGATCCTGGATCTCGTGTGGGGCTACAACTTCGACTCGGGTACGAACTCGCTCGCTGTGTACATTGGCTACTTGCGTCGAAAACTCGACGAAGAGAACAAGCCGCGACTGATTCAAACGGTGCGCGGCGTGGGCTACGCGCTGCGCACGACGTGACCTTTCGGTCACGCGTCATCACGGCCACCGTAACGGCGGCCGCCATCGCCGTCATCCTGGCCGCTTTTGCGTCGTATCTCACGACGCGCAACGCGATTCTGAACTCAGTTGACGAGTCACTGAAGCAAGCATCGCAAATCACTAAGGCGGTCGGCGACGAACACCGCGTCATGGGCGCGTTCTACGAGATCGTGCTGCCAAATGGCACCACGTCACAAGCGTCCAACGTGCAGATCGACCAAACGATCATGTCCGTCGCCAAGGGCCAAAGCAAACAGGTGATTCGCACGATCACCTACGCTGGTCAGAGTTACCGCGAGCTGATCGTGCCACTACCAAAGGACTCATTGGTTAGTTGTGTGACGACGGTCGTTTGCACTATTCCCACGACCTCAGCAGAGCTCTTCCTTATCGACATCACCGGACAGGTCAATGAGCTGAAACGACTCTCCACGACGTTGTTATTCGTGGCCGCAGGTGGTCTGTTGCTGGCATTCGGTCTTGGACTCTTTCTCGCGCGCCAGGCCCTGCACCCACTCGAAAAAGTCACCAACGAGATCGAGAGCGTCACGTTGACGAACGACCTGGAGTACCGCTTGGCCGAGGGCGACAACGACGAACTCGGACGACTGCGACGAGTCTTTAACGGACTGTTGCGCTCGGTCGATGAAAGCCAGATTTTACAGCGGCAATTGGTAATGGACGCGAGTCACGAACTTCGGACTCCTCTCACGTCACTGCGCACGAACACCCAAGTGCTCTCGCGAGCGCCACAACTCAGTTTCGACGAACTACACCAGATCACTGACGACATGGTCACCCAGGTGGACGAACTAGCTGCCTTAGTCACGGACCTCGGAGAACTCGCTAGAGGCGAACGATCCGAGGGTGAGATAGTGGCGATGCGCCTGGACGACTGCGTCGACGAGTGCGTCGAAACCGCTCGTACCTACGCTCGTCTTCGCAGCATCACCATCGACGCAGAAATCGAACCTTCAACTGTGCTCGCACGTTACGACCGCCTAATTCGAGCAATCTCCAATCTGTTGACGAATGCCGTCAAGTTCACGCCCGTTGGCGGTCGGATTGTGGTTACGTCGTCGAACGGCACGGTCACGGTATCTGACAGCGGCCCGGGCATCAGTGACGAGGATCAACAGTTCGTCTTCGACCGGTTTTGGCGATCACCTTCCGCGCGAGCACTTCCTGGATCCGGTCTGGGGCTCTCAATTGTGGCCCAGGTCGTCGCCGAGCTCCACGGGACAGTTGCCGTGGATCGCGATCCGGTCCTTGGAGGGGCACGGTTCACCATCACTGTTCCTGAAGGTCCCAAAATCTAAGTATTCACAAGATTTTGTAACTCTTCTTATCCATTAACTGTCTGGTCTTAATCAAGTCCGACGAAACTAGGTATCAAAGGACACCTATGACACCCTCCCCCCGCACCCCCCAACAGCGCGATCGACGCTTCGCTCGCGTTCGACGAATCTCTCAAGTACTCCTACTGGGCTCAGTGGGAGTATCGGGACTACTCGTGACCTACCTCGCGGGCGCGACGAAACCACTCACGACCGTGCCCGTGGCGGCAATGGCCTCGTCGAACATTTCGACGGCCACGACCACACCCACAAGCACCAACGGCGACGACGGCTCATCGAGTTCGAGCGAGAACTTTGATAACTCAGGCGCATCGAGCGCTCCGACGACCACGGCTCCCTCGACTTCTGGCGCGACGGTGCCAACGAAAGCGCCCGTCACGACGACCACGACGTGTTACAGCACTCCCTCTGGACACGTCACGTGCATCTAATCCAATGAACTTCGAGGTCTGGGGCCTAACGGGCACACTCGCCACCGAGCACGACCACCAAATGGAATTTGCCGAAGAACGACTTTGGTACTGGATCAAAGAGTTCGACGACTCGTGCAATCGATTCCGAGCCGACTCTGAATTGTCGTGGGTCAATGAACGTAGCGGCGAAACACTCGCGATCAGCGCGACGTTAGAGCGCGCGATCGCTGGCGCGCTACTCGCGAGTGACGCCACGGGCGGACTCTGCGACCCGACGGTATTACCTGCGGTCTTAGCCCTCGGTTACGACGTCGACTACGACGCGTTAATTCAGCGCGACAACACGTCGCTCGCTGCGCCCGTGAAGCCGCTCGGCACTTCGGCCGTTGAACTCAATCGAAGGTCGCACACGCTCACCCTCGCCAAAGGCTGCCAACTCGACCTCGGCGCGAGCGCGAAGGCCCTCGTCGCCGATCTGGTCGCCGACGACGTCGCCACCACCGGTGGCGTCATCGTCGAAATGGGTGGCGATGTCGCGGTGCGTGGACATAGTCCCGAAGGACCCTGGGCCATCGGAGTAAGCGATTCGTTACACCTGACGGGCGCTGAAGCGCGCGTCACGATCGAATACGGCGGCGTCGCTACTTCTTCAACAACCACACGTACGTGGCACGCCAGTGGACAACTCGTCAATCACATCGTCGACCCTCGCACTGGCTCCTTCGCCGTTGGTCCGTACGCCACGGCAACGGTGTCGGCACGTAACTGCCTCTTGGCCAACGCGTTCGCGACCGCGGCACTCTTGTGGGGTGAAGACGCCACCTACCACGTGGCCCAGGCCGGTTGGTCGGCTCGTCTCGTTCGTGGCGACGGCACCATCGACTTCGTTGGCGGCTGGCCCCTCGAGGAGCTCGCCTCATGATGGCCCTCACGACGCCCTACCTCTGGTACACGACGCGCGCTACCGGCATGGTCGCGCTCATCCTCTTCACGCTCGTCGTCGCACTCGGCACCCTCGTGTCAAATCGAATTGGCGGCACGTTCGTCGGCCGTTTCGAAGTGAATGAACTTCACCGTTCGGCCTCGATCGTGGCGATCATCTTCCTCGTGTTGCACATCTTGACGACGGTGATCGACTCCTACGTGCCAACCGGTTGGATCTCGATAGTCGTTCCTTTCACGTCATCGTATCGACGCGTGGGCGTCGCCATAGGTGCAATCTCATTCGACCTCATCCTCGCGGTATGGATATCAAGCCTGTTGAAGGTTCGCGTAAAGAACGAGTCGTGGCGCTTTATCCACTGGTTCAGTTGGCTGGCATTCGCTGGCGCGATCGCGCACGCGTACCTGAGCGGTACTGACGCAAAGAACAGTGCGGGACTACTCGTGGTCGCCGCGTGCACCCTGACAGTGCTGCTCGCGGGACTATGGCGATACTTCGGGCGCCCCACCCGAGCCGCCGGTAGGACCGCTCTCTCGCCCCTCGCCGCGATCAAAGGCGCCAATGCGCACGGCGTGGTGTCGGGGAAGGTGCCCACTCGAGCGACCTCGCCCTCGTCATTTCCACGAGCTTCAAGTCCACGAAGTCAAAAGAAGCGACGCAAATGATCGCGGACCAACTCCCCCGGTTGCTCGACGGTACGCCCGGTACGCCGCGCACGCTGGCCCAACACGAAGCGGCGTTCGCCACGACCACGAAAGTCACGTCGCACCTAGCAGAACTCGAGGCGTCGGGGCTGACCGGTCGCGGTGGCGCCGGCTTTCCAACGGCTAAAAAAGCTCGACTACTTCGCGAACAACGTGGTCACCACAAGGTCGTCGTCGTGAACGCGATGGAGGGCGAACCGGCGTCGCACAAGGACTCGACGCTCCTCAATACCAACCCTCATCTAGTGCTGGACGGGGCTGAAATTCTTGCTTCCATTGTCGGCGCGAGCGAAGTGGTGCTGTGCGTGGCGCGCGACAATCCCGCTGTCGTCAACAACGTAAAGCAGGCCGTACACGAACGTCAGCGACGAAGTTCGCGCGGCGTGACGTTCACGTTGCAGACCCCACCGTGGCGTTACGTCGCGGGCGAAGAGTCCGCGCTCGTGCACTGGCTCAACGACAATCAGTCGCTCCCGCAATACCGACCTCAGCGACCGACCATCTTGAAACTCGATCGTCACCCGGTGCTGGTCGACAACGCCGAAACCTGCGCGAACGTGGCCCTTATTGGTCGCTTTGGCGCCAGTTGGTTTCGCTCGCTCGGCACCAACGAAAGTCCCGGCTCGACGTTGGTGTCGGTGACGGGTGCCGTCACGCGTCCAACGGTGCTCGAAGTCGTGCTCGGCACGCCGCTTCGAACCATCCTCGACACCGTCGGCGCTCCGGCTCAGCCCCAAGCCGTCCTGCTCGGTGGGTACGGCGGGTCGTGGCTGCACGCGAGAGACCTCAACACGCCCTTTGACAATCAATCACTTCGTCCCGTAGGCGCGTCGGTGGGCGCTGGCGTCATCGTGGTGCTCGGTCACGAGACTTGCGGGATTCTAGAAACCCAACGCGTCGTGAAATGGATGGCCAATGAGAGTGCTCGCCAGTGCGGTCCCTGCGCCTTTGGTCTCCCGGCCTTGAGCGACGATCTGTTGCAGTTGAGCCACGGTTCACGCGATCAAAAATCCACGCTCACCCGACTGCGTGATCGCTGCGGCGTCATTGAAGGGCGTGGCGCGTGTCACCACCCCGACGGTGTCGTGCGCTTCGTTCGCTCCGCGCTCGACGTGTTCGCCGACGACGTCAATCGCCACGTCGCCGGCAATCCCTGTCACGGATCTCGCGCGACCAAGCACTTCGCGACCGTGCCACGCCTCGAACACGAAAAAGAGTTGGTATGGGAATAAGGAAACGCACCGGAGGCTTTCTCCTACGAGTGAATCCCATTCTCTGTGACGGCTTTGGTCACTGTCACGAGCTGGCACCAGAGCTAGTGAACATGGACGAGTGGGGCTATCCAATAATTACGAATGAGCCCACGCCGCTCAGTAACCTTGGCGCACTCGAATCGGCACGCTACGCCGTGCGCGGCTGTCCTCGCCAGGCGCTACGTCTCGAGCGCGTCAGCGACCTGTAGCGGCGTCAACCAACTCGATTCGATTACCGACGGGATCGTCGACGTAGCTGCGCGTCGTACCCGCAATGGAGTCGTCGGGTCGAATCTCGATACCCGCGCCGCGTAGACGCTCCAGCGTCATGTTGTAGTCGTCGATTAAGAACGCCGCGTGAGCCTTGGTTGCAGCGCGAAAGTCGCCCTGCACGCCGAGGTGCAACGTCGCGTAGTCGCGCTCGTACCACCTGCCGCCACGCTCGGCCAAGATCGGGGTTACCACCAGATGTCACATCTCTACGTAAAACTACGAAGTAATGAATTTGAGTGAGTGGGCCGACCTTCAGGGGATACATCCCCAGACCGCCTATCGGTGGTTTCGAAAAGGAACATTGCCAGTGCCCGCACGTCAGATTGGTCGGTTGATTCTGGTGGGCAATCTGGAAGCCTCGCCATCGAAACGTGGGTCGACTGTTATATACGCACGCGTGTCGTCTGCTGACCAACGAGGCGACCTCGATCGCCAGGTGTCGCGCGTGAGTGCTTGGGCTACGTCGCAGGGTCATTCGATTGATCGCGTGGAAACCGAAGTTAGTTCGGGGCGCAACGGCAAGCGACGCAAATTCCTCGCCCGGCTCGCGGACCTAACCGTGACGACGATTGTGGTTGAGCACCGTGATCGCTTCGCCAGATTTGGATCAGAATACGTCGCTGCGTCGTTGGGGGCCAACGGTCGACGACCGGTCGTGGTGGACGACGCAGAAGTCGACGACGACCTCGCTCGTGACATGACTGAAGTGTTGACATCGTTCTGTGCTCGTCTCTATGGTCGTCGTGCGGCCACGCACCGAGCAGCCAAGGCACTCGCGACGGCTCAGGAGTCGGTTGATGCCGCGTAGGTACGCCGCCCCCGAGGGCCAGGTCATCCAGGCCTTCACCTTCGCGCTCGACCCCACGCCAGATCAGGCGGTCCAAATCGCCCGATTTTTCGGCGCTCGGCGCAAGGCCTTTAACTGGACACTTGATCAGATAAGGGGCGACCTCGAGCATTTCCGCGAGACCGGCGAGTCAGGCACACCACCCTCGTTCTACTCATTGCGCAAACGCTGGAATGCAGAGAAGGGCACGGTGTGTGTCAACGCTGACACCGGTGAGACCTGGTGGATCGAGGTCTCCAAGGAGGTCTTCGCCGACGGCGTGAAGGGCGCCGTTGACGGCTACTGGCGCTGGCAAAAGTCCCGCTCGGGCCAGATCAAAGGTCGCCGAGTTGGATTCCCTAGATTCAAGAAACGCGGCAAGGACCGGGACCGCTTCTCCTTTACTACCGGCACCATGAGACTGGAAGCTGACCGTCGTCACCTCACGTTGCCGGTGCTGGGGACTATGCGCACCCACGAGAACACCCGACGCATCGAGCGGCTCATCGCACTTGATCGCGCAAAAATCCTTGGGGTCACGGTCTCGCGCCAAGGTGACCGGATCATCGCAGCTGTTCGTGTCGCCGTCGCCCGCCCACAACAGGCCGACGTCGCCCAGCCCGACTCCACTGTCGGCGTCGACGTGGGGGTGCGGCGTCTGGCGACGGTAGCGACTACCAACGAGGTAATCGGCGAACTCGCCAACCCCAACGCTCTCGAACATCGGCTGAAAGAACTACGTCGACTCCAGCGCCAGCGTTGTCGGCGCACCCGTGGCTCTCGCCAGTATCAAACGACAGCCACCAAGATCACGCGCCTCCACAGTGAGGTCGCCTACGTTCGCCAACACAACATCCACGTCTTCACTACTGCTCTCGCCAAAACCCACGGCGTGATTGTGGTGGAAGGCCTGGACGCGGCGTCATTGCTTCAACAGAAGGGACTGCCCGGTGCACGCTCGCGCCGAAGAGGACTTTCTGACGCAGCAATGGGAGAGATCCGCCGTCAACTCCGTTACAAGTGCCCCTGGTACGGGTCGCGTTTAATCGAAGCCGACCGGTACTTTCCTTCATCCAAGACGTGCCACGCCTGTGGTCACGTGCAAGACATTGGCTGGTCAGAGTACTGGACCTGTGACGAGTGTTCCTCGTCGCACCAGCGCGACGACAACGCGGCCATCAATCTCGCCCGTTGGGCGAGCCTGGGTTCAGTTGGAGCCCCGGTGAAGCGTGGAGCCGAGCATCAGACTGAGTCTCACTCAGCAGCTGGCGAAGACACGCGAAAGGGAAGCCCGACACCTGTCGGGCCGAACAACTCCGTGAGGAGTGCAGCATGAGTGGACTCACTAGAGATCACTCGGTTGCAACGGCTTCTCGAGTATCCGAAATCCGAGCAACGTGACGTAGAACTCATCGCAGCGGCTCTCCGCGCCCGGTGGAATCGCGAACTGCACGAGGTCGAGTTGCCAGGGCACGCGAAAACCTCCTCAAACTTGGGCTGCAGCGAAAACCTAGTAGTGTTCAACGGGCCATGGGATCATTAATTAAGAAGCGCCGTAAGCGCATGCGCAAGAAGAAGCACAAGAAGATGCTGAAGCGAACCCGCTTCCAGCGTCGCGCCGCCGGCAAATAGCAAGCTCTACGCCTCTGATGGCGTCGTAGTGGTTTGGCGAAATTGAACGGAGCCTTCGGGCCCCATGACGTCCCAGCTCTCGACGCCTGGTTCGAGGTGACCCTCAACGAACAGCGTTGATCCAGATCCCGCGAGTTGCACCCGGTCGCCGAGCGTGGCGCGTAACCAGTCCATCGTCGTCGCTAGGCGCGGCTCTACGACCCGTGCCGCCGATTCGAGGTGATTTCGCCCCCCTGGACGCTCACCCGTGGCGACTAGTTCGTCGTAGGCGGAGTAGACGCGTCGCGTATTCATGACTAGACCCGTCAAGATCAACGTCACGTCGCGCTGCTCGTCGGGCAATACGCTGACGCGCTCGCCAACTCCTTCGACGAACGCGCGCCCGCCCACTTGACAGAACGGCACGTCGCCACCGAGCGAGAGCGCCGCCTCTTTGCTGACGCCCCCCGCCCAGCGAAGAATCGCCGCCGCGTCGGCGCTACCCCCGCCGAGTCCCCCGCCGGGCGGAATCACTTTGTGCAAGGTGACACCCGCTCTTCGACCAACGAGGGCCAAGGCCCGTGTTACCAGATTGTGTTCGTCGAGGGGCACGCCAGAGAAAGGACCCTCGAGACGTAAGTAGTCGCTGGACTCGTCGATCTCTAATCGGTCGGCGAAACCAACGCTCACCATCTCTGAGCGCAGTTCGTGCAGGCCGTCGTCACGACGGCCCGTAACTTCAAGGAACCACGTTAACTTCGCGGGCGCTAGAAGTTCTTTCACTTGGCCGCCGCCAACGCCGCAAACTCTTCCAAGGTCAGCTCTTCTGGCCGACGGGTCTCATCAACGCCCGCGCGCTCGAAGACCCCCTCACTCGACCACGCCGCAAGAGAACGTCGCAACATCTTTCGCCTATGGCCAAAAGCCGTTCGAACCACGTCAAAGAGCTCTGCCTCACTGACGAGCGCGGGGTCGACGCGCGGCTCGTCCCTGCGTACCAATGACACGAGTACCGAGTCAACGTTGGGCCGGGGCACGAAGACTGACGGAGGTACCTTGCCCACGATTTTCGCGTCGGCGAAGTACTGCACTCGTAGCGACACCGCGCCGTACGCCTCGTCACCGGCGTAGGCGGCCATGCGCTCGCCCACTTCCTTTTGAACCATGACGAGAAGGCGTCGAATGAGTGGCTGACTCTCGAGCAAGTGCAACACCAAGGGTGTCGCCACGTTGTAGGGCAAATTCGCGACGACGACGGCCGGTCGACCTTGAAGGATCTCGTCGTAGTCGGCTTCGAGCGCGTTGACGTGAAGGACGCTCACCCCGTGAACTTCCACGACGGATCGAAGCGGTTCGATGAGGTAGCGATCAACTTCAAGCGCGTGGATTTCTGCCCCGGTCTCAGCGAGGGCGAGCGTCAACGAGCCCAGACCCGCTCCGATCTCGAGTACCTGATCACCTGGCCCGACGGCGGCGAGGCGCGCAATACGGCGCACCGTGTTGGGATCAACGACGAAGTTCTGTCCGAGCGCCCTCGATGGTTTAAGTCCGTGATCCTTTAAGAGCGCGAAGAGTTCAGTGCGAGTATGGGTCACCAAGTGACCTTGACATTAATTACGCCCTTCGATAGTGGCGCCAATTGCGCGAACTGGGTCTCAGAGAGGTCGACCACGCGGTTGCTGCCAGAGCCCTCGCGATCGGTGATCACGCAGGTGATGGCTTTGCCGGTAGCGATATTGCGAACGGTGATTCGTGTGCCCTTTGGTAAGTACCACGTGGCGCAACGACCCGGGAAATAGTTGTACCAGGTGGCAACGCCAATCTTGAAGTTGGTGCCGTTAATCACGACGGAAGACACCTTTGGCGGCGTGGTCTTCTTTACCGGGGCTGGACGTTTCGAGCCCACGCGCACGGTGATCTCGGAGTGCCAAGGAACCTTGGTGCCAGCGGGCGGCGATTGGGCGAGGGCGATAGTCCATGAGGCGTTCGAACTCCCTGGTCCAACGGTCTTAAAGAAGAGCTGCGCGCCTCGAAGGGCGGCGTAGACCGCGGCCTTAGAAAGACCCCTCAGGGGCGGTACGGGGCGGGGTCCACGTAGGGACTGCGTCGTCACCGTCAGCGTCGCTTGGGAGTGCCAGGCGACGACCGTGCCCGCTGCGGGCCATTGGGCCGACACGGCGACCCACCGCTCGTTCGAACTACCGGGACCTCTCGTTTGAAAGTAGAGCCCGTCGTGGCGCATGATCGCATAGACCTGGGCGCGATTCCGTCCAATCAAGTTGGGCATGTGGCGCGCGACGTGCGAGGTAGCGGCGCCCACCGAGAGGGGCGCGAGTAGTACCGCGCACGCGGCCACGACGGCCAACGCGGTACGAAGATGCCGTGGGCGCGTCTGCGCCCAACGTCGTGATGTACTCAGATATCCGTCCTCCGCCAGGACAGCGGGCCTTTTGATGTATTCCCGCCCTCCAACGCTAGGAGAGAGCGCACCATGAGGCAACTCACCCCATAAAACCCTTAAAACGAAGAGAAATTAGGGTTGGCTGGCGTCCAAACGGAACAGTCGGGTCGAGTTCGCCGACGTTGCCGACTTAAGAGCCTCGACTTCGTCGCCGCGAAGTTCAGCCACGTACGTTCCGACAACCGACACGAACGCTGGCTCGTTGGACTTACCGCGATGCGGTACCGGCGCCAAAAAAGGACTGTCAGTCTCTACGTGCAGCCGATCGATCGGTACCAGTTTCGCCGCGTCTCTCAGTGAGTCGGCGTTCTTGAACGTAATGACGCCCGATATCGAAATATCACATCCCAAGGCGAGACAACGCTCAGCGTCATCGGGAGTACCTGTGAAGCAGTGGATCACGGTACGCGCCGGCACGCCCTCACTGCGAAAGACGTCGTACAGGTCGTCGAAGGCGTCGCGCGCGTGCACGACCAGCGCGAGGTCGAGCTCGTGGGCGAGGGCAATCTGACCCGCGAAGGCCTCTCGTTGGCGCCCTCTAGGCGAATGCTCATAGAAGTAATCGAGGCCGCACTCACCTATCGCGACCAGGCGCGAATGGCCGGCGCGCGCCAGTGCCGCTACCGGTTCGAGGTCCTCCTTGGCGTCGTGGGGGTGAAGTCCGACCGTGGCGTAGATGGCGACGGGACCGGCGACGCCAGTCAGCGCCAAAGCCTCGGCCGAGCTCGTCGCGTCGGTACCGACAACGACCACACGATCTACTCCGGCCTCGAAAGCCCGCGTCAACGTCGCGTTGAGTTCTCGCTGAACGATGCCATCAGACGAGGTTAAAAAGTGATCCTGCAGATGGCAGTGCGCGTCAGTCCAGCCGTTCATTCGTCGCTCTTGATGCGCGGAAACAGTGGATCGCCCTTTTCGACCTTGACGCTCCCGGGGTACTGACCCCACAGCGCGCTCTTCGACAGCGGCGCGGTCGCAGGAGAACCACTCAGGCCCAGGCGTCGCCAGATCTCGTTGGCGACGCTCGGCATCGCTGGCGACACCAGGATGGCGACGAGGCGGATCGCCTCGAGCGCGTCGCCCATTACCGCGTCAAGTGCCGCGCCCGTTTCCATCTTCCAGGGCGCGTGGGTCTCGAGGTACGCGTTGGTCGCGCCAATGAGTTCCCAGGTCGCTTCAAGGGCACGCTGAGGAGCGAAGTGCTCCCACGCCTGCGCGGCGTCACGGATTGACGTCTCGGCCTGTGCGCGCAGTGTCGAGTTCTCTTGGGGCTTGGGTCCGACGCCGGCGCACTTAGAGTGCACGACCGCGCCCACGCGCGCGACGAGGTTTCCGAGATTGTTCGCGAGATCAGTGTTGTAGCGCGCGACGATGCCTTCCTGGGAGAACTCACCGTCGTTGCCCAATGCCGTCTCGCGCAACAAGTAATAGCGAAGCGGATCGACACCAAATTCGTTCGTGAGATCGCGAGGCGAGATGTCGGTGAGGCGAACGTCGCCGTCGACGGCCATCGACTTGGAGAGTTTTTCTCCGCCCACCAGGAGCCAACCGTTGACCTGGACGTGATGGACAGGATCGAGACCCGCGGCCATGCACATCGCTGGCCACCACACGCAGTGAAAACGAATAATCTCTTTGCCGATTAAGTGATGCGAGTACGGCCACCATTTGTCGACTTCGCTGTCGTCGCGGCCGTAGCCAATGGAGGTGAGGTAGTTGATCAGTGCGTCGTACCAGACGTAGAACACGTGCTGCTCGTCCCACGGCACGGGTACGCCCCACGCGATGGATGATCGTGTTATCGAGATGTCGCGCAGACCACCCTTGATGAACGAAAGGGCCTCGTTGCGCTTGGTCTCGGGGGTGACGAACTGGGGATGTGCTGCGTAGAACTCGAGGAGTCGGTCCTCGAACGCACTGAGTCGAAAGAACCAGTTCTCCTCTTCCATCTGGATGAGTGGTCGATGGTGAATCGGACAGTTGCCTTTCTCGCTCACCTCGAGCGTGTAGTAGTCCTCGCAACTCACGCAGTACAGACCCTTGTAGACGTCCTTAAAGATAAAACCGTTGTCGTAGATGGTGGTGAGGAACTTCTGCACGGTTAAGTAGTGGCGGGGCTCAGTCGTGCGGATGAAGTCGTCGTAACTTATGTCGAACAGATCCCACGTCTCGAGAAAACGCGCTGAGGTGAGATCAGTCCAGTCCTGGGGTGAGAAACCGTTCTTCGCCGCGGCGTCGGCAATCTTTTGGCCGTGCTCGTCAGTGCCGGTAAGGAACTTGGTCTCCTCACCGAGCAACCGGTGCCAGCGCGCGAGCGCGTCGGCGTTCACGGTGGTGTACACGTTGCCCATAGTTGGAGCGTCACTCGCGTAGTAGATAGGCGTCGTGAGGTAGAAGCGATCCATGGACAGAGGATAGTGACCTAGGTCAAATCGCCTTTTCGAGCGTCGAGTGCGAGTTGGTACACGTCGCGTCGGGCAACTCCCAATAGTTGAGCAACGTAGTCAACCGCGTCACGCGTCGACGCGCCAGCGAGCAACTGCTCTTCGAGGGCGGCGCGCACCACGTCCTCGTCAACGTCAGCGACCAAGACGGCGCCCTCGAGGACCACGACGATTTCGCCACGCACCTCACGCTGACCCATCATCGCGGACACCTCTTCGAGCGTGCCGCGCACGACTTCTTCGTGAAGTTTGGTCATCTCACGCGCGACGGCGACCCGACGACTCGGCCACAGTGCCGCGAGCTCGTTCAGTACGCCGGCGAGACGCTGGGGCGACTCGAAGAAGATGATGGTTCGCTCTTCTCGGGCCCAGGTCTCGTAGCGCAGCGTTCGTTCACTGGGCTTTCGAGGCAGAAATCCCTCCATCACGAAGCGCTCGGTGGAGAGTCCACTTATGGTGAGCGCCGCGATCACGGCCGATGGTCCAGGGGCCGTGGTGACAACGAGCCCCGCGTCAGCGACGGCCGCGACGACACGGCTGCCGGGATCGGAGATACCCGGCGTCCCCGCGTCAGAGATCAGTACTACGAGCTCTCCCGCGCGCACCCTCGCCACAATGGTCTCGCTCTCCGCCGCCTCGTTGTGCTGGTGCAACGACTTGAGCCGTCCGCCGCTCGGAATGTCGTGCGCACTGAAGAGCGTGCGGGAGTGGCGAGTGTCCTCGCAGTAAATGACGTCAGCGGCTGCGAAGAGTTCGAGGGCCCGACGCGAGAGATCGCCAAGGTTACCCAGGGGCGTCGCCACCAGCACCAACTGACCAACGGTCCTTGGCTCATCCACGTTTTTTCCCTCGTTTGGCTCAAATCGGGCTCTACCTACTAACATTGTCACCTATGTCAAAGCGAACCGTGAAGCGCAAATTACGCGCCAAGAAGAAGGCCAACCACGGTAAGAGGCCGAACTGCGGTCGCGGCTAACGCCGTTATTCCAGCGTTCCGTCCCACGCACAGCCCCGTTGCTCTAAGAGAGCGACCAAGGGCGTCGGTCGATCACTCACCAGTCCGTCAACACCAAGGTCGAGCAGACGAGCCATCTCCTCAACCTCATTGATCGTCCACACGTGCACCGCGACACCCCCTTCGTGGGCGGCCTGAACGAACGACTCAGTGACGACCTTCACGTCGCCGAACGTCGCCGGCACCTGAAAGGCACTCACTGGTGGCACGACGGGCTTTCCTTCTAAGTGCGAGAAGTAGAACGTCGCGGTCTCATTCGTGGCGGCCGACGTGGCGACGTTGGGCGCGACGTGACGGAACCGTTGGATCGCGTCGTCGTGAAAGGACGCGACGATCACCGAGTTCGTTCGCTCGAGCACTCGCAACTGCTCGTAGAGCAACTCTTCGTAGGGCGCAACGTCCGGACTCGTTCGTTTGATGTCGAGATTAAGGAGCACGCCGGGAAAAGCTTCGGCGACTTCAGCCAACGTCGCAATACCGAAACGCCGGTCCATGGGGGCGCGGCCGCGCAACTCGTACGCACTGGGATCGTGACCCGGGCTCACGACGTCACCCTCGATCCACCAGTAGGCGTTGTCCAAGTCGCGCAACTGCGACAGCGTGAGATTGGCGATCTCGCCGTGATGATTCGTCGTACGATCGACCGTCTCGTCGTGACAGACCACGACATGGCGATCCTTCGTTGCGTGTACGTCGAGTTCAATCGCGCTTGCGCCGACGTCAAGTGCGTGTTCTATGGCGGCGATCGTCGAGGACGGACCTTCGAAGGATCCACCTTGGTGCGCGAAAGCGATAACCCTTCGCTCGGTCCACTCGCTCACTTGGCGGGTAGTCCCTCTGGGTAGAGCTTCACGCGCATGCGATGTTCAAGGTAAAAAGCGAGTCCGGGCACGAATCCGGCGAACAGCATTAGCCCGAGGTAGGCCGTGTTCAATCGAAATTTCAACACCAAATTGAAGCACAAGATCATGTAGATCGGATAGAAGACGAGGCCGTGGACCACACCATCGATCTTGACGAACCACGACACGTGTTTCCATAGGTTGGGGTCCACCTTGTGCACGAACAACGTCACGAATAAAGAGAGAAGAGTGGTGCCGGTGATGAACGACATTGCGCGGTAGCGCCGAAATGTCGCGTTCACTCAGTGGCCCCAGAGACGCCTCTTGGGCGTGCTCGCGAGCCGCGCCAAATGATCGTTGTACGCAGCGAGCGCGGGGTCTTCGTCGGCGCGCGCGGCGTCCCTCGCGATTTGCGCGTCCGCGCGCATCTTCGTTTCGTACGCACGTCGTGCGAGTTCATCGTCTTCGCTGTCCTTCTCTAGGTTGATAAGCGCGAACCAACCAAGAACACCGAGTACAGCAAAGGCCGGCCACTCGAGCGCGTAGAGAAAACTCAATGAATTCCCTTGGACCGCACGACCGACTTGCCACCACGCCGCGACGGCACACATCACTATCCAAAGTATGAGTGCGAAGTGCAAACCAATTGCTCGACGAGAGAAATACTTGGATTGCACGACGACATACTACAGAGCCGTTTTTCACAAGAAGCAGTGGTCGTAAGATGCACCAGTGCCCTCGATGACGAATCAGCCGTTTTCATGGCATCATCTCAATCAATGGCACCTAGGGGTATTACCCCTCATTCTTTTGGGCGCCGCCGGGATTATCTACGCGTGGGGTGTGACGCACGTGAGTTCGTGGCCAAAGGTTCGATTGGTCTGCTTCATTTTGGGAATCGTCGTCACGTTTCTCGCTACACAGACGATCCTCGGCGTGTACGACATGGAGTACTTCAGCGACCACATGATTCAACATCTTTTGTTGATCATGGTGGCCGCTCCCCTCTTTGCGCTGAGCGCGCCGCTCGATCTCGCCTACGAAAGCGGGGGCGCAACGATCCGCCGTTGGCTCGACGGTCGCGTCATGGCAGCGGTGACGCACCCCCTCTTTGGCTTCGTGCTGTACTTCGTCTTCATCCCACTCACGCACCTCACGAGTCTCTTCAATTTGATGATGGAGCACCAGTGGATCCATCACCTCGAACAGGTCGGGTTTCTCGTGGTGGGTTACCTCTTCTTTCGTGCGGCCTTTGGACTTGAGCGAGGTTTCAAACTTCACCACGGCCTTCGCCTCGTTTACGTGATGGCCGCCGTACCGGTCGACACCTTCACCGGACTAGCGCTGTCCATGACGTCGACGGTCCCCTTTTCGGCCTACGCCGCGAAGGCACCCGCGGGCTCAACGAACGCGTCAATTTTGCTGAACATTCACCTTGGTGGTGGCCTCATGTGGATTGGCGGTGACGCGTTGATGTTGCTCGCGTGTATTCCCATCGCGGTGATGTGGGTTAAGTGGGAGACGGTGCGCACCAAAGAACTCGACGCCATACTCGACGCGCAAGGAATTTAGTTTTTAGAGCAGTCCCGCTTCGATGCCGAGCTCTTCAAGATCAGCTTCAGGTCGTGCGCCCAGATGCGTAATGATCTCACCAGCGCACAGTGAGCCAAGTTCCGCCGCTTCCACTGGATCGGCGCCCAGCGCCAGACCGTAAAGAAAACCCGAAGCGAACATATCGCCGGCGCCGTTTTGATCAATGACGTGTTCGACTTCTTTCGCCGGCACGCTGACGACACCCGAGACCGTGGCAACGTCGGCACCGCGTGGTCCGCGCGTCACGACCGCGAGTACGCCGATTTCCTCGAGCGCGGCAAAAGCCTGGTCGAGTCGCTCGAATTGAAAAAGCGAGAGGATCTCGGTCTCGTTCGCGAGCAAGACGTCGACGTCGGTTGTCACAAGGTCGAGAAAGTCCCGTCGGTGGCGGTCCACGCAGAACATGTCCGACAAAGAGAGCGCGACCATTGAATCGTGCTCGTGCGCGAAGTTCACCACTTTTCGAATGGACTCCTTGGCTGGAGGGAGGTCGAACAGGTAGCCCTCGACGTAGGTGATCTCGGATCGAGCAATGAGATCTTCCCTGATGTCGCCCACGTTCAACTTGTTCGACGCGCCGAGGTAGGTGGCCATGGTGCGCTGCGCGTCGTTGGTAATGAACACGTGGCAACGCCCCGTCGCGCCCTCGCCGGCGTTGGCGACCGCGAGATCGAGTTCGACGCCCATTGAACGAAGGTCATGGCGAAAGCGCTCACCGAATTCGTCGTCGGCCACTTTGCCGATGTAGCCGCACGTTCCACCAAGCGCCGCGACGCCCGCAATCGAGTTCGCCACCGAACCACCCGACATCTGAATGGTGGGGCCCATGGCGTTGTAAAAGGTATCGAGTTGATCCTCCTCGATGAGGGACATCGCCGCTTTCACGAGCCCTAATTCGCGATAGACCTCCTGCGCGTCTTGGGTGATGATGTCCAACATTGCGTTCCCGATGCCGGTGACCGCAAGACGATTCGGTCCAGGTTTCATGCGCAGGGAAACGGGCGTCGGGGTAGATGTCACCTAGCGAGCGTAGAAGATTTCCACCTAAGGTTGCTATTAATGACTACATCTTCCAACCCCTATCGTCTCGCCCGAAGTGTCGTTCCCTCGGCCTATCGAATCTTCTTGACCCCCGACCTCGAGGCGTTCACCTTCGCCGGACGCGTCGAGATCGACGTCGAGATCAACGAATCAGTGAGTGAACTGACCCTTCACGCCGTTGAACTCGAACTCGGCGCGGCGACGATCAGTGCCGACGGCACGAGCTACCGCTCCCAAGAGCACCGTCTCGACGCAACCTACGAAACCGTGACGTTCGTGTTCGATCGCGAACTTCCCGCCGGTCCAGCCGTTCTCGAGATTGCGTTCGACGGTATCTTGAACGATCAACTCCAGGGCTTCTACCGCTCTACGTTCACCGACAACGAGGGCGTCAGCCACACTATTGCGACCACGCAGTTCGAACACTCGGACGCACGTCGCGCCTTCCCCTGCTGGGACGAGCCGGCTTTCAAGGCAACGTACCAAGTCAATCTCACGATCCCCAGTCACTTGGCGGCGTATTCAAACTCACCCGTCGCGTCCGACACCGACCTCGGCAATGGACACCGCACGGTGAGCTACACGCCCACCATGAAGATGTCGACCTACCTCGTCGCGTTCATTGTGGGACCCTTCGAGGAGACCGCGGAAGTCGACGTCGACGGCGTGCCGCTGCGCATCGTCTACCCCATTGGTAAGGGCCACTTGGCGGGACTCGCGCTCGAATCGGGCGCCTTCGCGCTGCGCTTCTTCTCCAACTACTTCAACATTCCCTACCCCGGCGACAAACTCGACATGGTCGCCATCCCCGACTTCGCTTTTGGCGCGATGGAAAACCTTGGTTGCATTACGTACCGCGAGACGGCGTTACTCGTTGACCCGAGTGAAGCCTCCCTCGCCGAGATGCAGCGCATCGCTGAAGTGGTGGCCCACGAGATCGCCCACATGTGGTTCGGCGACCTCGTCACCATGGAGTGGTGGGAAGGCATCTGGCTCAACGAAGCCTTCGCCACGTTCATGCAGATCCTCTGCACCAACGCCTTTCGCCCGCAGTGGAAGATGTGGGTCAGCTTTGG
>DAIQOO010000021.1:0-19867 GCA_036787845.1 Acidimicrobiales bacterium | reverse complement strand
CAGTGACGCGGCCGAAATGATGTCGCGCGACTTTGACAACGTGCACGTGCGCTATATCGACGTCGACGAGGAGGGCGTGGTCGACCTTGACTCACTGCACGAACTGTTGAGTGAGGACACGTCGCTCGTGAGTGTGATGGCCGTCAACAACGAAACCGGCGTTCGCCAACCTCTCGACGGCGTGAACGCCATCGCGAAGAGTCTCATTCCGGGTGGCGTGACGACCCACACCGACGCGGTCGCGGCGGCGCCGTGGTTGAGTCTGCTCGTGATCACGGCGTCCATGGACCTCATCTCGATCTGTGGACACAAGCTCGGTGGTCCGGTCAATAGCGGCGCGCTCATTGTTCGAAACGACGTCGCCTTTGACGCGGTGACGCCGGGCGGCGGTCAAGAACGAGGTCGAAGGGGCGGCACCGTCGACGTGGCGGCCGTCGTAGGCCTCGCCACCGCGCTTCAAGTGACGAAACGAGAACTGAGCGAGGTAGCCGATCGAGTCTCGGACTATCAGTACAAGCTCATTGCGGCGCTCAGTTTTTTGCCGGGATGCGCGATCACCGCGCCGGGTGCTGCGCGCGTGCCCGGCACCGTGCACGTCACGTTTGAGGGGCTCGCGAGTGACGAACTGCTCTTCCTCTTGGACCAAGAGGGCGTCTGTGCCTCGGCCGCCGCGAGTTGTTCAAGTGGTGCCGCGACGCAGAGCCACGTGCTGGCCGCCATGGGCGTGTCACCGGAGCGGGCCCGCGGATCGATTCGACTCTCGATGGGTGCTGAAACTACCGACGATGACGTGGACGCGCTGATCAAGATTCTCTCGTCAATTGTCTATCGACTGCGAGCCGAGGCGTAGTCGCCTCGGCGCCTGGCAGACTAGAAGAGTGAAAGTTCTCGTAGCCATGAGTGGTGGCGTCGATTCGTCGGTCGCGGCCGGGCTCTTGATTGAGGAGGGCCACGACGTCGTCGGCGCGACACTAAAGCTCTGGGGAGGCGTGTCGGACTCGGGCTGTTGCTCGGTCGCTGACGTCGACGACGCGCGTCGCGTCGCACAGACTTTGGGCATCGATCACCACGTCTTTAACTACACCGAAGAGTTCGAGCGCCACGTCGTGGCGCCCTTTGTCGAGGGCCACCTCGCGGGCCAGTCGCCTAATCCTTGCATCGAGTGCAATCGCCACATCAAGTTCGATCTGCTCTTCGAACGGGCTGTCCGCCTGGGCTTTGACGCCGTGGCGACCGGGCACCACGCCCAAGTGGTGAGTCGTGACGGTGCGCACTTTCTTGTTCGCGGCGCCGACGACCAGAAGGATCAGAGTTACGTCTTGGGGTATTTACGCGCCGGGCAACTAGCACTTCTGCTCTTGCCTATAGGCCACCTGAAGAAGAGCGAGGTGCGAGATCACGCCGAACGCCTCGGACTTCGCACGTGGGACAAGCCCGATAGTCAAGACGTTTGCTTCATCGAAGCGTCGAAGGGTCGTGAGGTCTTCTTGCGCCAGCGCGCGACGTTAACAACGGCGACGATCGTCGACGCTGTCACGGGCGAGGAACTTGGCGAGAACACCGCCGCTGAATTGATGACCGTTGGTCAACGTCGAGGGGTGTTGCCCGGTCGCGACGGAGAGAAGCGCTACGTGTCACGCATTGACCTGGTCGCGAAGCGAGTGGAAGTTGGTCGACTCGAGGACATCCTCGTCTCCTCACTCGTCCTCGATGAGCAATCACTCACGTTTTCGCACGAGTCACTTCGTGACGGCGACCGCGTCCTCGCTCAGTGCAGCGCGCACGGCCGTCCCCAGCTCGCGACCCTGCGGCACGAGAGACGCTGGCGGCTCGATCTCGACGTGCCCGCGCGTCCCGTAGCGGTTGGTCAGTCTGTCGTGATGTATCGAGTCGATGATCCCACGGTCGTCGAAGGTGCGGCGATCGTCTCGGTCTCGTGACCCCCGCCGAGCGCGTTGCGTGGTTACGCGGCGAGATCGTTCGTCACAACGAGGCGTACTACCTGCACGACGCGCCGAGCGTACCTGACGACGACTACGACGCGCTCGTGCGTGAACTACGAGCGCTCGAAGACGAACATCCCGAACTTCGTGATGAGAACTCGGTGTCGAGAACGGTGGGCGCGCGCAGCTCGAATGTCTTTCAAGCGGTGGTGCATCGCGAAGCCATGTTGAGTCTCGACAACGTCTTTGACGTGAGGGAACTGCGACAGTGGTGTGAGCGCGTGGAGAAGACGTTGGGGATCGATCCGGAACGCCTTCGTTTTGCGGTGGAGCCAAAGATTGATGGACTCGCCCTCTCGATCACCTTCGTCAACGGGGCGCTGTTTCAAAGCGCGACGCGCGGTGACGGGCGGGTAGGAGAGGACGTCACGGACAACGTGCGAACCATTCGCAACGTGCCGACCATCTTGAAGGGCATTGCGCAGGGCCGCGTAGAAGTGCGTGGCGAAGCTTTTCTGGCGCGTGACGACTTTCTCGAGATGAACCACCACCAACGCTCACTCGGCGCCAAGGAGTTCGCGAATCCCCGTAACGCTGCCGCGGGGAGTATTCGTCAAAAGGATCCTGCAGTAAGCGCACAGCGACCGCTGTCCTTCCTCGCCTACCAACTCGTGGACTTAGACGGCATGTTCACGTTCTCGAACTACTTCGACACGATTCACCAGCTGAGTGACTGGGGCTTTCTCACCGCGGGTGAGACGACGCTCGAAGTAGGCGTCGACGCGATGATCGCGCGTACGAATTGGTTTGAAGAACATCGCCACGATCTTCGCTACGACGTCGACGGCATAGTCATCAAGATCGACGACCTCGCCCAGCGCGATCGTTTAGGTTTCACGAGTCGCGCGCCGCGATGGGCCATAGCTAGGAAACTCCCGCCCGAAGAACGCTCGACTCGACTGATCGCCATCGAGGTGTCGATCGGAAGGACGGGCCGTGCGACGCCCTACGCCGTGCTCGAACCCGTCGTCATCGCTGGTTCTACGGTCTCGCTCGCGACGTTGCACAACCAAGATCAGGTCGAATTGAAAGACGTCCGCCCGGGCGACCTCGTCATCGTGCGCAAGGCGGGCGACGTGATTCCTGAAGTCGTGAGTGCCGTGCCCGAAGTGGGCAAGCGCAGAAAAAAGAAGTGGACGTTTCCAACGACTTGTCCCGAGTGTGGTCATCCACTCGAGCGCACGAACGAAGAGAGTGACACCTACTGCACAAACCCGGCGTGTCCGGCCCAACTGCTCCAACAGATCGTGCACTTCACCTCGCGCGTCGCTCTCGACATTGAAGGGTTCGGCGAACAACGCGTGTCCCAACTGCTCGGCGTGGGACTTATTACTGACGTGGCCGATCTCTTCACACTTCGCGTCGAGGACCTCGAAGTACTCGAGGGTCTCGGCACCCTTTCTGCGACGTCCTTGGTGCGCGAAGTTGAAAAGGCGAAGTCAATGCCGCTGAGTCGAGTCCTCATCGGACTTGGCATTCGACACGTGGGACCAGTAGCGGCGAGAGAGCTCGCGCTTCGTTTCGGTACCTACGACGCTCTGGCGAGCGCGACGCTCGAAGAACTCGAAGCCGTAGACGGGATCGGTCCGGTGATCGCTCAATCGGTGTATCAATACTGTCGAGAAGAGGAGACCAAAGAGCTCGTGGAGCGATTTCGAGCGGTTGGACTTTCGCTGGTCGAGCCCGATCGAAGCGCAGCCCTCGAAGCGACATTGCTCGGCAAGGCTGTCGTCGTGACGGGCGCCCTCGAGGGTTACACGCGCGACGAGGCCGAAGCCGCCATCATCGCGCGTGGCGGCACGTCACCCGGCTCGGTGTCGAAGAAGACGTACTGCGTTGTCGTGGGCGAAGCGCCAGGGGCGTCCAAACTCGTCAAAGCCGAGGAACTCGGAATCCCGATGATTAGCGCGGACGAGTTTGCGACGCTGCTTTCTACTGGGGTTTGGGCCACCACGCTCGCCTAGATCTTCCTTACTAGGGTTTAGACGATGGCGTCCACTTTCCCTCCCGGTTACGTACTGGCCGAGCGCTACAGAATCCTCGATCTCCTTGGGGTCGGCCAAACGGCCGAGGTCTACTTAGCCGAAGATCTATCGCTGCAGCGCCGCGTCGTGGTTAAGGTTCTGTTAGCGGACCTGGCAGCGCACGAAGAAGTACGTCGGGCGTTTCGAGACCACATCATTCGCGCGTCCACCCTGAGTCACTCCCACCTCGCGCGGGTGTTTGACGGCGGCCAAGAGACCGGGGCCATCTTCATGATCTGTGAGTACTTGAGCGGCGGATCGTTCGAGGACGTCTTGAGCGCGGGACGACGACTCAGTGTGGAGGACAGTGCGCGCTTGGGCCGAGACGTCGCGAACGCTTTGGCGTACTTGCACGAACACGGTTTCGTCCTCGGCGCACTCTCACCATCGAAGCTTCTCTTTGACGACGAGGGAAGAGTGCGCGTCAGTGACGTCGCGCTCGCGGGACTCGCTACAGCGTATCGCGAGCGAATGTCGCTCGATGACGCGCGTTATCTCGCTCCCGAACAGGCCATTGGCGAGCCCGCAGGTGCCAAGAGCGACGTCTACGCGTTAGCGTTAATTCTCTTCGAAGCCGTGACGGGTAACGCGGCCTTCGAAGGATCGACGCCCGAGGCGCTGTTGCGTGCTCGACTTAACGCGCCGTTGCCGGTGCGACTCGAACTAGGCACGCTCGACATGGTCCTCGCCCAGGCGGCGGTACCAGACCCTCGTCTTCGCCTCGACGCTGAGCAGTTCGCCTCGCGACTCGGTGCTGTCGTGGGCGACTCCGCGCCATTAATCGTTCGTCCCGGTCACGAGCCGGTACCACTCTTGGCCCGGTTCTCACCGCAAGAACCACGCAACTCTATTGGATTTCGCGCGCCGTCGGCAGAGCAGATTGCCAATGGAGAGTTGGGGTCGACGGGCGGGTTCTCGCGCGTACCCAGAGGACGCACGGGTGAAGGAGCGCACGCACTTGGTGGACCCGTGGCGCACACTCCGCGATTCGATCGGCCGCAGTACGACCTGCCCCGTTCGCAACCTCGCAGATGGGGATTTCTCATCGTCGCGCTCGTTATCGTCGTGGTCGCCGTTGGTGGGGGAGCCGCGTGGAAATTGGGACTGTTCGCGAAAAAGCACACCGTGCCGAACTTGGTGGGGCTCAGTTTCACAAGAGCGTCCAGCACTCTCGTGGGCGATGGCTTCACGTTGTCGTTGACTAGTCGCGTCAACTCTTCAAGGGTGCCGACGAACGACATCGTCAGCCAATCCCCAGCCGCGGGCACGAGCGCGAAGGCTGGCAGCATCATTTTGGTGAGCGAGTCCAAGGGACCCGTACTCGTGACGCTGCCGACGAACGTCATTGGCGAGACGTGCGCCGTGGCGACGGCGCAGCTAGTAGCGCTGCACCTCAGCGCACAGTGTCCCGCGTCGGCCGCGATTTACTCATCGACGACGGCCCTCAACCAAGTAGCCCGTGTGTTGTATCACACGACTGCTAATCCCAAATCCGTGCCCCGCGGCTCGGCACTGGTGCTGTCACTCTCTAAGGGCCCGACGCCCACGTCTACGTCAACGTCAACGTCACCCACGACGACCACCACGACCCTCGCCGGACAAGGTCTTCGCGCCGTACCCAACGTCGTGGGCGAGAACCAAGCGCAGGTGAACGCCGCGATGCACACCGCGAGTCTCTACTACTCAACAATAGGTCCGAACTCCAACTCGCCTAAGTGGACGACGGTGGTTTCACAGAGTCCCGTCGCCGGCACCATGGTCAAGTGGCAATCACACGTCACGCTGACGGTTAAATGAGCGAAGGCTGCGAACTCTGCGAGGCCGCGGTCGTCACCAAGCGTTACTACGAAGATGAGACGTGTTGGATCGCCGACTGCGAGATCTGCCTCGTGCCGATGGTGGTGTGGCGAATCCACGACGCGACACCTTCGCCAGAAGTAAAGCGTCAACTTCACGACGCGCTCGCGCTCGTCGCCGACGAGGAGTTCGCCGCCACGACGTGGTCGATTGACGATCACATGAGGAACATCCCTGATCACTATCACGCCCACGCCCGTCCCCCGTACTTCTGGCGTCGACACCAAGGTTAAAGTCCACCCGCGTTCGTCGTTACAATCGAAGCACCACGTCAATTAGGAGGAGGCTTCCATGGGAGCACTTGAGGGTCGCGTCGCCATTATCACCGGAGCCGGCCGAGGCATAGGCCGCGAGCACGCGTTGCTCTTCGCCGCCGAAGGCGCCAAGGTTGTCGTCAATGACCTCGGGGGCGGCCTCGACGGCTCATCGGGCGAAGCCACGCCGGCCGAGGAAGTCGTCGCCGAGATCAAGGCCATGGGCGCCGAAGCGATCGCGAACCACGACAACGTCGCTACCTGGGAAGGTGGCGAGCGACTGGTGAAGAGCGCCCTTGACGCGTTTGGCGATCTGCACGTGTTGGTCAACAACGCGGGAATTTTGCGCGACCGCGTGTTGGTGAACCTGAGTGAAGAGGACTGGGACGCCGTGATCAACGTGCACCTCAAAGGTCACTTCGTCCCGATGCGACACGCCGCAACGTACTGGCGTGAACGGGCGAAGGCCGGCCACGTCGTCAAGGCCTCGGTGATTAATACCTCTTCGACGTCGGGGCTACTTGGCAACGTCGGCCAGTCCAACTACGGCGCCGCGAAAGCCGGCATCGCCGCACTGACGGTCATCACCGCCGAAGAGCTCGGACGCTACGGCGTACGCGTGAACGCCATCGCGCCCGCCGCGCGCACGCGCATGACCGAGTCGACGCCGGGGCTCTCGGACTACGTCGTTAAACCTGCCGACGCGGCGGTATTTGACGTGTGGGACCCCGCCAACATCTCCCCGCTCGTGGCGACCCTCGCTATGGAGGACTGTGCCGCGACGGGTGAGGTCTTCTTCGTCCAAGGCGGCACCGTTCGCAAGTTTCAGAATTGGACGATGACCGAGACGCTCGAAAAGAATGATCGCTGGAGCGTGCAAGAGCTCGCCGAAGCGCTGCCCAGCTTGTTCTAGTGAGCGACGAGCGTCCGCTGGCGCACCTCGATCGTGAGGATCCCGAGGGACTCTTAAACGCTCGAACGGACCCCGCGAGTGCCGCGTTTGGCACCCTCGGTAGTGAAGCCGGTAGTGACCTCAACTGGTTCTTGTTACTTCGCCAACGGGTGCAAGACAAGGCAGCCGCGTCGTCGAAGTATCCGTGGTGGGTTCTGTGGTCACTGTTAGCTGGATTGTTCGCGCTCAACTTCACCTTTACGGTCTTCATCGTGGCGCTGCCGACAGTCGCCACCCAGTTCCACACCTCGGTCACCGTTTTGACGTGGACGATGGTCGGACCACTTCTCGCGTACGGCCTCGCGGCGCCCATCCTCGGCAAGACCGGCGACATCTTCGGTCACCGGCGCCTCTACCTCTTTGGACTACTTGGCGCAATGGTCTCAGCTGTTCTCACGGCGCTGTCGCACAACGTTGACATGTTGTTATTCGCGCGCGCGTTGGACGGCGTGCAAGGTGCCGCGACCGGCACCGCGTCGGGCGCCTTGATCAACATGGTCTTCTCTCGGGAGGAGCGCGTGAAGGCAATGGGCTGGTGGAGCCTCGTTGGCGCCGGAGGACCGGTGATTGGCGTCTCGCTCGGATCTCCAATCATCGCTGCCTTTGGCTGGCGCGCTCTCTTTTGGTTTCAGTTGGTGTTGATCGCCGTGGCGTTCTGTGTGGTCGTCGTGGTGTTGCCACGCCGGCGCGACAGCGACGTCGACGAAGCCGAGAACAAGGCGAAGGCCCGCCAGGAGTTTCGCCGCATGGACTGGATTGGCAGTTGGACATTGTCCATCGCCGTCACGATGGTGATGCTCGGGCTTTCAGTCGGGCCGTCACTCGGCTGGACGAGTCGCTGGACGCTCGGCGCCTTTGTGCTCAGCGCTGTGATGTCGGCGGCTTTTGTCTACCGGCTCAACCACGCCGAGAATCCACTTATTCCGCCGTATTACTTTCGACGGCGAAACTTCGCAATGCCCATGATTCTGCGAGCGTCGGCAAACTTCGCGTACTTTGGCGCGTTCTTTCTCTTTCCGTTGTTGATGGAACAGGGTTATAACTACTCGATTCCGCGCGTGGGTGCGTTGGCGATCGCTCGGCCACTCACGTTCGCGCTGGCATCACCGATCGCCGGGTACGTCGCGATCCGAATTGGTGAGCGAATAAGCGCGATCGCGGGCGCGGTCTTCCTTACGACGTCGCTGGGGCTCTTTGCTCTGCTCCAGCCGAGTTCGGGCGCGTGGATGGTCGCCATTGCGTTAGCCCTGTCGGGACTGGGTATGGGCGTCGCGATGCCCTCGTCGAGTTCGGCAATGGCCAACGAGGTCAAGGTCAGTGAGTTCGGCGTGATGTCGGCCGCGCAGTTGCTCGCGATGCAAGTAGGAGAAGTAGCGGGCATACAGGTTCTCGAAACCGTGCAACAGTCGATCGCGCGTCGCCGTGGACTCGAGCACGCCCACCCCGGCCCTGCGCTACTCGCGACGTTTCACGCGTCGTTCGTCATTGGTGCCTGCGTGGCAGTCATTGGTCTCGTCGCGGCCACGTTCATGCGCGCGGTTCCCCGGAGTCGAGCCTCGAAATCGACGTAGTACTGCCAGTAGTCTGGGGTCCTATGGACGCTCACGTTATGCCGGGCTGCGAAGCCTTTTCACACCATGGGGGACCCTTCGGTGTCCTCGTACTTCACGGATTTACCGGTAATCCAGCTTCTATGCGATCCATTGGCGAACTCTGCGCCAGCGCGGGTTACAGCGTGGAACTTCCTCGCCTTCCCGGCCACGGCACCACCGTGGAGGACATGATCACGACCGGATGGCCCGACTGGTCCAAAGCGGCCGAAGAGGCGTTCGACGAGCTCAGCTCGCGTTGCGATCGCGTAGCGTTGATCGGACTTTCTATGGGTGGTGCGCTGGGCGCGCACGTCGCCGAAGTTCGCCCTACTCTCGCTGGCGCGGTGTTCATCAACCCGCTAGTAAAGCCGCCGCCCGTCGAAATGATCGACGGCATCGCTCAGTTGATCGACGCGGGCGTCGAAACTGTCGAATCCATTGGCTCGGACATCAAGCGCGAGGGAAGCGTTGAAGCGTCTTACGACGCGACGCCGCTCGCCGCCGCAAGGAGTCTCTTCGAGGGCGTGCAATCGGTGCACGAGAATCTTCGCTTTATTACGGCGCCGAGCCTGTTGCTGTCGAGTCGCGAAGATCACACGGTGAGTTCGGATAACGGTGACGACCTCGTGGCGATGGTCTCGGGTCCCATAGAGCGCGTCTGGCTAGAGAATTCGTATCACGTGGCGACGATGGACAACGATCAAGCGCTCGTCGAGTCCTTGACGATGGACTTTCTCGCGCGAGTTTTTGCCTGATGGCGTCACCGCTTCGTCGAGACGACGTCGCCAAGGTCGCCAAGCTCGCGCGTTTGACGTTGAGTGAGGAGGAACTCGACCAGTTCACCGAACAACTGGGTCAGGTCCTTGAACACGCGAAGGACATCGCGGCCCTTGATCTAAAAGACGTGGTGGCGACCGCGCACCCTTTTGGACTTATCAACGTGGTGCGCGAGGACGTACTTCGCCCGAGTCTTGATCGCGATTCAGTGCTCGCCATGGCGCCCGACGCCGAAGAGGGACGCTTCGCCGTGCCGCGGATCTTGGGCGAAACGCCGTGAAGAGTGCACGTCAGATCGCGAGTGACGTGCGAAGTGGCGCGAGCACGGCCGAAGCAGAAGTGGCGGCGTCGCTGGCGGCGATCGCCGCAAAGAATGACGAGCTCAACGTGTTTCTCTTCGTTGACGAAGAAGAAGCGCTTCGCACCGCCCGAGGCATTGATGAGCGGGTATCGCGCGGTGAGCAGGTGGGCGCGCTCGCCGGCGTGCCGATTGCCCTGAAGGACAATCTCTGTAAAGTCGGTGTTCCCACTACCGCGGGATCGCGGATTCTTAAGGGTTGGCTTCCGCCGTATAACGCGACCGTCGTCGATCGAGTCATCGCCGCTGGCGCGGTGGCGATGGGTAAGACCAACATGGACGAGTTCGCCATGGGATCCTCGACCGAAACGTCGGCGTACGGTCCAACGAGGAATCCACTCGACCCGTCGCGGGTGCCCGGTGGATCCTCGGGTGGATCGGCGGCCGCGGTCGCGTCCGACATGACGCCACTCTCGCTCGGCTCTGACACCGGCGGGTCGATCCGCCAGCCCGCCGCACTCTGTGGACTCGTGGGCGTGAAACCAACGTACGGCTTGGTGTCGCGCTACGGTCTCATCGCCTTTGCGAGCTCGCTCGATCAGATAGGGCCCTTCGCGAAGAACGTTGAGGACGCCGCGTTGCTGCTCGAAGTGATCGCGGGTCACGACGTCATGGATTCGACCTCGCTGCCCGAGAACGCGCCGGCGCTCGTAGCGCGACTCAACGACGGCGTCGCGGGTAAGCGAATCGGTCTCGTGCGCGAGCTAATCGAAGGGGCCGACGAGGACGTCGTCAATTCTGTTAATCAAGCGGCTGATGCGTTGCGCGACGCGGGCGCCACGATCGTCGAGCTGTCGATACCAGAGCTTCGCCTTGGACTGAGTGCGTACTACCTCATCGCCCCGGCCGAGGCGTCGAGCAACTTGGCGCGTTACGACGGCGTGCGCTATGGGCTACGCGTCGACGCCAACGACGTCGCGGCGATGAACGAGGCCACGCGTACCGCGGGATTCGGTGCCGAAGTGAAGCGGCGCATCATGCTTGGTACCTACGCGCTCTCGGCTGGTTACTACGACGCCTACTACGGACAGGCGCTTAAGGTTCGCACGCAAATGATCAACGCCTTTCAGCGTGCCTACCTCGACGTTGACCTTCTACTCGGCGCGACGGCGCCGTCGGTGGCGTTCGAATTTGGCGCGAAGACGGGCAACCCGATGATGATGTACCTCTCGGACGTCTTTACAATCCCCACCAACTTGGCCGGTGACGCGGCGATCTCGGTGCCCTTTGGCGTTGGTGAAGGTGGCTTGCCGGTGGGCGTGCAGTTGCTCGGCCCTGGACGCAGCGAAGCGCAGCTCTTTGCCGCGGGACGCGTGTTGGAACTCGCGCAGGCACCGTCATGACGTTGCCCGAAGGTTGGGAGTTGGTGGTGGGCCTTGAAGTCCACACCGAACTCAAAACCACTACCAAGATGTTTTGTGGTTGCGCGAACGCCTTTGGTGCCGAACCCAACACGAACGTCTGTCCGGTGTGTCTCGGACTGCCGGGCTCATTGCCGGTGCTGAACGTGCGCGCGGTCGACCTAGCGATGGCAATTGGGTGCGTGCTGCATTCGACAATTGGATTCTCGACGTTTCACCGCAAGAACTACTTCTATCCAGATATGCCCAAGGACTTCCAGATCAGTCAGTACGACCTGCCGATCAACTCGGGCGGCTACCTTGACTTGCTCGACGGCTCTCGGGTGTCCATCGAGCGCGCGCACTTAGAAGAGGACACTGGTAAGTCCACGCACCTTGGTGGCAGTGGTCGCATTCACGGCGCCGACCGCTCGTTGGTTGACTACAACCGCTCGGGCGTGCCGCTCGTAGAGATCGTGTCGGGGCCCGACATTCGAAGTTCCGCCCAAGCACGCGCCTACGCGAGTGAACTGCGTGGCATCTTGATCGCGACGGGAGCGTCAGACGGTCGCATGGAGGAAGGATCGATGCGCATCGACGCGAACGTCTCGGTGCGAAAACTAGGTGAGGAGTTAGGAACTCGTTGTGAGATTAAGAACCTCAACTCACTTCGATCTCTGCATCGCGCCATCGATTACGAAGCGCAACGTCAGTTCGAACTCATTGGCAACGGCGGCGCCGTGCGCCAAGAGACCAGACACTGGGACGAAAACCTTGGCGAGACCTCCACGATGCGCGTCAAAGAAGAGGCCGATGACTATCGCTACTTCCGAGAGCCCGACCTCGTGGACTTGGTGCCCGACGAAGCATGGCAGCAGCGAATCCGCGGCTCCTTGGGTGCAATGCCCGCCGATCGACGTCGCGCACTGTTGGCGCGACTTGATAATCCAACCTCGTCGCAACTCGACGCGCTCGAAGTCGTGGTCGACCTCGGGTTCGATGAGTTGGTGCTCGCGGCAATTGACGCCGGCGTCGACGCTTCTTTGGCGCTGGCGAGGGCCGCGAATGAACTGGCTGCGGACATTGACAACATTGCCAACCTCACGCCCGACGCGTTCATCGAAACCCTGAAGATGGAACAGAGCGCGGCACTGTCGGCCACGCAGGCGAAACTCGTGCTCTTGGCTCTGTTGCACGGCGGGGGAGACCCGCGTGCGATCGCCGCGTCAAAGGGCTTCGAGCAGCTCTCGTCGGACTCACTCGGCGCAACGGTGGAGACACTGATCGCTGAGCACCCTGACGAGTGGGCCCGCTACCGCGACGGTGACGAAAAACTCGCACAGTTCTTTATTGGCCAGGTGATGAAGGTGACCAAGGGCCAAGCCAACGGCAAGGCCGTCATCAGCGAACTGCAACAACGCCGCTAGCGCCGTTGGCCCGGTGGCGCCCTAATTTCATAGACTTCGGCTATGACGAACCACCCAACGCCCCGTAGCTCTGACGTCACCCTAGGAAAGGGTCGTGCGCCCGCGAGGGCGATGCTGCGCGCAATGGGGCTCGGCGATGATGACATGACGAAGCCCCAAATTGGCGTCGCGTCGAGTTGGAACGAAGTCACGCCATGTAACTTGCCCCTCGATCGGCTGGCGAAACGGGCCAAGGTCGCGGTGCGCGACGCTGGTGGTCTGCCCTTTGAGTTCGTCACCATCGCCGTCTCGGACGGCATCTCGATGGGACACGAAGGCATGCACGCGTCACTGGTGTCGCGCGAGATCATCGCCGACTCGGTGGAAGTGGTGATGCACGCCGAGCGCTTTGACGCAATGGTCACCTTGGCGGGGTGTGACAAGTCGCTACCGGGAATGTTGATGGCGGCAGCGCGTCTCGACGTGCCGAGCGTCTTTCTCTATGGTGGGACGATTCTGCCCGGTCATCTGAACGGTGAGGCCCTTGACATCACGTCAGTCTTCGAAGCGGTGGGCGCGAACGCCGTCGGAGCGATGAGTGACCAAGAGCTCACGGCTATTGAGTGCGCGGCCTGTCCGGGCGAAGGTAGTTGCGCGGGCATGTTCACTGCCAACACCATGGCGAGCGTTGGTGAGGCGCTCGGGATGTCGCTGCTGGGAAGCGCTTCGGTGCCGTCAATCGACAGTCGCCGTGACCAGTACGCCTACGACTCGGGGTTAGCGGTAATCAACCTCTTGGACCGAGGGATCAACGCCCGCCAGATCATGACCAAGCAGGCATTCGAAAACGCGATCGCCGTCGTGATGGCTCTCGGTGGTTCCACGAACGCCGTGTTGCACTTGCTCGCCATCGCGCACGAAGCGCGCGTCGAACTAGAACTCGACGACTTCAACACCATCGCCCAGCGCGTGCCCCATATCGCCGACACGAAACCTCACGGCAAGTACCACATGAGCGACCTTGATGGCATCGGTGGAATACCTGTCATCTTGCAACACCTCTTAGAGAACGACCGACTGCACGGCGACGTCATGACCGTCAGTGGCAAGACCATGGCGGAGAACCTGGCGGTCTACGGCGCGCCTCGCCCCGACGGCGTCGTAGTGCACGAATTGAGTAAGCCAATTCACGTTCAAGGCGGCATCGCGGTCTTACGCGGATCGCTCGCGCCCAAGGGCGCCGTCGTCAAGGTGGCGGGCATCGACCAGCTCCAGTTCAGCGGCACGGCGCGCGTCTTCGACGGAGAAGACGCCGCGATGAAGGCCATCATGGCCAATGAGATCGAACCGAGGACCGTCGTCGTCATTCGCTACGAAGGTCCAAAGGGCGGACCGGGCATGCGCGAGATGCTCGCGGTCACCGGCGCCATGAAGGGCGTCGGTCGAGGTGGAGACTGTGCGCTCGTCACCGACGGACGTTTCAGTGGAGGGACCCACGGTTTCTGTGTTGGCCACGTCGCGCCCGAGGCACTCGACGGAGGGCCGATCGCCTTGGTGCGAGACGGTGATCAGATCGTTATTGACGTCGATTTGCTGTCCATCGATCTCTTGGTCGACGCCAGTGAACTGGCCAAGCGAGCCAAGGAAGTGCCCACCTTTACTCCTCGGTACACCACTGGTGCGCTGGAAAAGTTCGCCCGTCTGGCCCAAGGCGCGGAGAAGGGCGCGGTCACGACGCGCTAGGACTGTTGTGCCGTGAGCATTCTTGCGCTTAAACTAAAAAGGTGACCACGCGAAACTTAATTCTGGCGATTGTAGGCGCAAGGCGCCGGTAGTCACGCGTACACGTACACCGGAGGCCTCCCAAAAAAGGGAGGCCTTTTTTCTCATCTGACATCAAAGGAGCATTGTGCAACTCACCGGAGCGCAAGCACTCATAAAAAGCCTTGAGCAAGAAGGGGTCGACACCATCTTCGGCCTGCCCGGTGGCGCGATTCTGCCGGTATACGACCCCATTCTCGACTCCTCAATTCGTCACATCCTCGTTCGTCACGAACAAGGCGCCGGCCACATGGCCGAGGGTTACGCGCTCGCGACTGGTCGTCCTGGCGTCGCCATGGTCACCAGTGGTCCTGGCGCCACGAACATCGTCACGCCGATCGCCAACGCGCACATGGACTCGACGCCGCTGGTCGTCATCACTGGCCAAGTGGCGACGGCGTCCATTGGTTCGGACGCGTTCCAAGAGTGCGACATCACCGGAATCACGATGGGCATCACCAAGCACAACTTTCTTATTCAATCGGCCCACGAAATTCCTCGCGCCGTCGCGGCGGCTTTTCATCTTGCCACGACTGGACGACCCGGTCCCGTGCTCATCGACCTCCCCAAAGACATCTCCCAGTCAATGATGGAGTGGTGGTACCCCACGACAATTGAAGAGCTCGATCTGCCGGGCTATCGACCGGAGATTCCCCTCGACGACGACGCGGTCGCTCTCGCCGTCGCTCTCATTGGTGCCTCGGAGCGTCCGGTGCTCTACGTCGGTGGCGGCACACTTAAGTCCAAGGCCCACAAAGAGTTGCTGGCGTTCGCAGAACGCACGAAGATGCCCGTCGTCACGACGCTCATGGCGCGTGGGGCCTTTCCCGATTCACACGAACAGCACCTTGGTATGCCCGGCATGCACGGCATGTACAGCGCAGTGACGGCGATTCAAAAGGCCGATCTTCTGATCTCGCTCGGCGCACGATTCGACGATCGCGTGACAGGTCAGGTGTCCAGCTTCGCTGCTGGCGCCAAGGTCATCCACGTCGACATTGACCGGGCCGAGTTCAACAAAGTCCGCCAAGCCGACGTTGCGCTACAGACAAACGTGGCGCGCGCACTTGTGGCCTTTGACGCGGCCAACGCGACGCCCCAAAACCTCGACGTGTGGTGGAAAGAGATCCGCACGTGGCAAGAGCGCTACCCGCTCGTCTACGACGAACCGTCCGTTGACGGACCGCTTCGCCCCCAACACGTCATCAAAGCCATCGCCGAAAAGGCGGCGCCGGGCACGATCGTGACCGCGGGCGTCGGTCAGCACCAGATGTGGGCTTCACAGTTCTGGGACTTCGAAGAGCCCGGCACGTGGGTGAACTCGGGCGGCGCGGGCACGATGGGCTTTGGTGTGCCGGCCGCCATAGGTGCCAAGGTCGGGCGACCCGACCGCACCGTGTGGTGCATCGACGGTGACGGCTGTTTTCAAATGACCGCGCAAGAACTGGTCACTGCGCGTGCCGAAGGCATCCCTATCAAGGTCGCGATACTCAACAACGCCTACCTCGGCATGGTTCGCCAGTGGCAAGAGATGTTCTACGAGGAGCGCTACTCCGAGGTGTACCTCAGTGCTGAACTACCCGACTACGTCAAATGGGCCGAATCGATGGGCTGTGTGGGACTCAGAGCACGAACGCTTCAAGAGATGCACGACGTGATCGAGCAGGCGAATCAGATCAACGACGTGCCCGTCGTCATCGACTTTCGCACCGACTCCTCGGAGAAGGTGTTTCCCATGGTCGCCTCGGGCGCGAGCAACGACGACATCCTCGTGCACCCCTCACAGCGAGGGGAGAACTCGTGACCGCCCCCGAACCATTCCTCGGCACGACGAGTTCTGCACCGGTGCGCCACCACATCTTGTCGGTGTTGGTAGAGAACAAGGCTGGCGTGCTCGCGCGCATTGCGGGCCTCTTCGCACGACGGGGCTTCAACATCTACTCCTTGGCCGTCGCCCCGGCCGAAGGGAATGCTCGATTCTCTCGAGTGACCATCGTCGTCGACGCCGAGTCCGCTCCTTTGGAACAGATAGTTGGCCAGTTGGACAAACTGGTGAACGTCGTCGCGATAAAGGATTTGGCGCCTCGTGACGCGCTGGAACGTGAACTCTTGCTCGCGACCCTGCCGGTCAATGACACCAATCGTGCCGCGGTACTCGACGTGGTCGCGAACGCCGGCGCCTCAATTGTTGACGCGAACGCCACTTCGTTCTCGGTGGTGTTGGCCGGGACTCCGGGCGCGTGCGATCAATTAGAGAAGTCCCTCGAAGGATTCGCCGACGTCGAACTACAGCGAACGGGTCGGGTGGCACTCCCTAGACTCAAACAGACGGCTACGCCCTAAACAACCACCAAGGAAGAGATGTTCACGATGACCACGATGTACTACGAAAAGGACGCCAAGCCCGAGCTCTTGAAGGCGAAGAAGATTGCCATCTTGGGCTACGGCTCACAGGGTCACGCGCACGCGCTGAACCTGCACGACAGCGGATATGACGTCCGCGTAGGACTTCGCATGGAGTCGATGTCGGTGTTGAAGGCCGAAGAGGCGGGACTACGCGTCCTCTCCATCGCTGACGCCTGCGCCGAAGCCGACGTCATCATGGTTCTCGTTCCCGACACCGAGCAGAAGCGCACCTACGACGCCGACATCGCGCCGCATCTCACGAAGGGCAAGTGCCTGCTGTTCGCGCACGGCTTCAATATTCGTTTCGATCTCATCAAGCCACCGAGCGACGTCGACGTCGCCATGATTGCGCCCAAGGGTCCTGGTCACTTGGTCCGTCGTACCTTTGTTGAAGGCGGCGGAGTGCCGGCGCTGATTGCGGTACATCAAGACGCGACGGGTCACGCGCACGATATTGCCTTGGCGTACGCCGACGGCATTGGTGCCACGCGGGCTGGTGTGTTGGAGACGACGTTCTCAGAAGAGACCGAGACTGACCTCTTCGGTGAGCAGGTGGTGCTCTGTGGTGGCGTCACGGCGCTCGTGCGCGCGGGCTACGAGACGCTCGTTGAGGCCGGGTACCAGCCAGAGAGTGCGTACTTCGAGTGCCTACACGAACTGAAGCTCATCGTTGACTTGATGTACGAAGAGGGCATCACCGGGATGCGTTATAGCGTCTCGGACACGGCAGAGTACGGCGACTTAACGCGTGGACCGCGTGTCATCAACGCGGAAGTGAAGAGCGAGATGAAGAAGATCTTGACCGAGATCCAAGACGGCACGTTCGCGGCGGAGTGGATCTTAGAGAACGAAATCGGCCGTCCCCGCTACCGCGAACTGCGGGACGCTGGAAAGCGTCACCCCATCGAAGAGATTGGCGCAAAGTTGCGCGAGATGATGCCGTTCGTCTCGGCGGGCAAGCAAAAGGTCTCTGAGATGTCGGGCGGCGACACCGACTAGTCAATCGCCCGATTTTGGGCGCCCCGCGAAGCCCTGACTTACGGCAACAGAACGCGAAGTCTGGGGTACTGCAGGCGCTGGATTGCGTCGACACGTCCTCAAGAAATCTCGTCGTGTACGTAGTAGTTTCACCCTCATGCGCCGTGACTGGTCAGCGTGGAGGCGACGAGCCTCGCTACTCGCGGCGGTTACTGCGCTCTCGAGCGCGTCACTCACGGCGCCTGTAGCGTTCGCGACGGTGTCGACGGTGAGTCTGTCGCCAATAACGGCGACGTTCGTGCAGGCACAGTTTGCGACCCACTACACGGTGATCGCAAGTGACGCCGCTGGTCATTCACTTAGCTATAAGTGGTCATTGAATCTCCAGCTCGTTGATAAAGCTGGTGCCGCTGATCCAAATTCTCCGGGTTCTCGCGCGGCCGTTGACTCAGCGTGCAACAACCACAGCAAACTCACCTCGAGCGCGCTCACGTTCGTGTGGCAACACGGTGACGCGTCGCCTGGAAGTTGCGATCATTCAAGAATGGGCCCCAGTGGTCACCAAGGGAGAGTCACCCTGGTCGTGAGCGACGGCGTCTGGTCGTGTACCGCGAGTTACAACGGCACCAATACCGGCGTCGGCACGGGCTCAACGTGTGCGCAAATCAAAGCGCTCCCGTCGAAGTTCACGGCCATGAAGTGCCAAAGTCCCTCGACAAAACTCTTTGACAACTCCAACGGCGGCGGCGTGTTCGGGGGAGGCAAACCACCGAGTTTTCTTACTAAAGGCGTGTCGTACTGCGTGATGCAACTCATCACGTACCACTGGAACAAAGGAATCGGTAGCACGCCGGGCACCATTGGTCTCACGGGCATTAATGGGACGAAGGTCGGATCCTGGCAGGCCACGGGCAGTACGGGCCAAGGCGGCGCGAAGAATGTGAACTGGACGGCGAACGTATCGACGACGTCCAAGCCCGTCGTCATCAACGGTGTCTACAGTTGCGTCGACTCCAACCCCGCGACGTGGTCCGAGGACAGCCAGACGCACGGCACTGGCTTTTGCCAGGTGTACGTCGAAAAGGCCGTGCCGGTGAAGACCACCACCACCACGAAGGGTCCGACGAAAAAGAAGCCGACCACGACGACGACGGTGAAGAAAACAACAACGGCGAAGTGTAGTGCCAAGGCGTTTACCTTGAAGGCAACGCCCGACGCCGGAAAACCGCCCTTGGCGGTGACGTTCGCGATCTGTTCGCCGAAGTCCGTGCAGTGGCGCCTTGATTACGGCGACGGTACATCGAAAGTGGCGATTGGATCTCCCCCCACGTCGATAACGCACACGTACAGCCGCTTAGGTGACTACAAACCAAAGTTGACGACGATCTCGTCACAGAACGCGACGACGTCGTCCAGCACGACCACGAATGTCGCGGTGCAGACCGCGCCCCTCATAAGTCTGAGTACTCAGCCTCCTTCAGGCGCGGCGCCACTCAAGGTCGCCTTTGCTCTTTCGACGACGGTGACCAACATCACGACGTGGAGTCTTGACTTTGGCGACGGCACGCGTACCGCTGGCGCGGGAAAGCCTCCGGCGAGCGTCTCACACACGTACACAAAAGACGGCACGTACAAGGCGACCTTTGCGGTGAAACCTGGCTCGTACGCGCTCGACTACACCGTGGCGCAGATCACGGTGGGATCCGGCACGCCACCCATTCTTGGGGTGAGCGCGGCGCCGAGCTCGGGAGGACATCCATTGAGCGTGCGATTCACCATTGGTACAACAATCCCGGGCGTGATTTCGTCGTGGGTGATGAAATTTGGCGACGGGACTCAACAGTCGGGTCAGGGCAAACCACCCACGTCAGTTGCTCACACGTACGTAAAGAAGGGCGTCTTCCTCGCGCAACTCTTCGTTGCCCAACAACAACAGTACGGAGGGGTCCAGTACGTTGTTCCGCGCAACGGTCTGGCGATTCAAGTTTCGTAACGCTGTTGATGGCACGGTTCTTCGACAACGCCGACGTTAAAGATTGCCAACGATGTAGTTCACGCACGCGAGGAGTGACGCTACGTCTTCGGGGTCGACGCTCGGA
>DAIQOO010000254.1:0-1574 GCA_036787845.1 Acidimicrobiales bacterium | reverse complement strand
CGAGCATCCAAGGGTGAGATCGCCGAACAGCGCAACGACGCCAAGGCCGCAAGAGAAAAGCGCGTCGAAGGGGGCAAGTCCTAATGGCCGTGCTCGACTCTCCGCGCATCGTGACGGCACGTATCGACTACGACGACTCGTTCACGCTCTCGCGTTTCCTCGCCACTGGCGGTTACGACGGGCTTCGTAAGGCGCTGACCATGTTCCCCGAGGCCGTCGCCGCCGAAGTGGACGAGGCGTCGCTGCTGGGACGAGGTGGCGCGGGTTTTCCCGCTGGACGCAAGTGGTCGATGCTGCGCAAAGCTCCCGTGTCCTATCTCGTCGTGAACGGCGACGAGTCCGAGCCGGCTACCTTCAAGGACCACCTGCTCGTTGAGCGCGATCCTCACCAATTGGTCGAGGGCGTCATCATCGCCGCGTACGCATTGCAGGTCAACCAAGCCTTCATCCTCGTGCGCGGTGAGTTCGCGCTCGGTCTCGAGCGCGTGCAACAGGCCGTCAATGACGCCTACGAGCACGGCGCCTTGGGATCGAAGATCTTCGGTTCGGACTTTTCAATCGATATCGTCGTGCACCCTGGCGCCGGCGCGTACATCTGTGGCGAAGAGACGGCACTCATCGAGGCGCTCGAGGGCAAGCGTGGTTTTCCTCGTATCAAGCCGCCGTTCTTCCCTGCCGTCAGTGGACTCTACGGCGAGCCGACCGTCGTGAACAACGTCGAGACCATGTCGAACCTTCCTTGGATTGTGCTCAATGGTGGCGCGGCGTTCGCGGCGCTCGGCCAAGGTCGCTCCACCGGAACTCGACTCTTCGCGTTGGCCGGACGTGTGAAGAATCCCGGCGTCTACGAAATCGAGATGGTGAAGAACACGTTCCGCGATCTGATCTACGACCCCGCTCTCGGCGGCGGGTTGATCAACGACGCGAAGATCAAGGTGATTATTCCTGGCGGAGTGTCGGCGCCGTGGTTTGGGCCTGAGTTGTTGGACTTGCCACTCGGTCAAGACGAAGTTGCTGAAAAGGGATCGATGTTGGGATCTGGATCGGTCGTCGTGCTCGATGAGACCAGCTGCGTCGTTCGTGCGGCGTGGCGGATAACGAAGTTCTTCTCTCGAGAGTCGTGTGGCCAATGCACGCCGTGTCGTGAAGGCTCAGGGTGGATCGAACGAGCGATGTACCGCCTCGAGTTCGGGGGAGGGCGTTGGGAAGACCTCGACCTGTTGCTCGATCTCTGTGACAACCTCGCGCCGGGTCTCACGTGGCCACCGCAGCAGACGACGATCTGCGTGTTAGGTTCGTCCATTCCTTCGTCCGTGCACTCAGCGATCTCGATGTTCCGCGACGAGTTCGCCAAGCACGTTGAACTCCAAGGTTGTCCCTTTGACTGACGTCAAGTCCACGGTGACTATCTCCGTCAATGGGCGCAGCTTTGAGGCGAAGCCCGGCGAGCTCTTAATTGAAGCGGCCGAGCGCGCGGGCGACTACATTCCACGTTTTTGTTACCACCCGCGCATGGAGCCGGTAGGCATTTGTCGCATGTGCCTGGTGGAAGTGGACTCACCTCGCGGCGCCAC
>DAIQOO010000107.1:0-5791 GCA_036787845.1 Acidimicrobiales bacterium | reverse complement strand
TCCTGTGAGCACTTTGCCAGAAAAAGAGATAGGGAGAGATCGTTGTGCCGAGCACTTCCTAATGTGGATCCCATCGCCCGGATTCGACCGAATCGGAGCGCCGTGGAGAGCCGCCTAGCGACGAATCGCGAAGCGTCCACTTGTCTTGGTCGCATCCTTCAGAATAAAAGCGATTGCCTTTCGTGCGAGAAAATCGAGACGTTAAATGCGCTCCTCGTCGCTGACTGAAATGAAGAAATGCAACTCCACAGCCAGATGACATTCGGGATCATCGGAGCAGACGTGTGACTGATCGACGTTGACAATGGCCGTACCGTGGCAATGTACGAGGTCCTGATCGCAGTGAAGGCAGACAAGTACAGCTTTACTCCTCGGGCTCACGACCAAAGTTTACCTCGACGTTCCAATCTTCAGTGCACTCCGCAAAAGTTAATTTCGCGTGCCGGGCGGTCAACTACGTTTCTCAATCGCTTTGCGTGTAAAGATCTTTACATCGTTTGCATCAAGTGCTACTCTCCGCATGTTAAAATTTCCGGCTATTCACTAGGAGAAACAACATGGCGCGTGCAACGTGGTCCGGTTTTTTGAGTTTTGGCCTAGTCAGTGTCCCGGTCGGCCTCTTCACGGCCACCGCCGATCAGACGATTCATTTCAATCAGTTGCACGAGGGCACATCAAATCGGGTTCGTTACAAGAAGACGGACGAAGAGACGGGTGACGAGCTCACCACTGAAGAGATTGTCAATGGCTTTCCGGTGGGCGGAGGAGAATACATCGTGGTAACGCCTGAGGAGATGAAGGGAGCGGCGCCCGGCAAGTCCGACCTCATTGAAATTCAGGACTTCGTCGACCTCAGTGACATCGATCCGATTTTCTATCGACAAACGTATTACCTGGCACCAAAAGGCAAGGGCGCGGACCGAGCGTATACGTTGTTGCTTCAAGCGATGCGCGAAACGGGCAAAGTGGGTATCGCGACGCTGGTGCTGCGAGATAAGGAACACCTCGTTGCCGTACGGCCAGGAGAGAAAGTCCTCATTCTCGAGACCATGTTTTTCGAAGACGAGATTCTTAACCCGCAAGAAGAACTCGACACCTTACCCGAGGCCGACCACGCCGATACACGAGAACTAAAGGTAGCGAAACAATTGGTGGTGTCTCTCAGCGACAAGTGGACTCCCACTCGCTACAAGAACACGTATCGACAGCGGGTTGAGGAACTGGTGGAAAAGAAGCGCGCCGGTCATGCAGTGGTGTTTAGTGACGACGTCGAGGGCCCCACGTCAAACGTCATCGACCTCATGTCCGCCCTCAAAGCTTCGATTGCGAAATCGGGTTCCGGTCGAAGGACGCCGTCGCGAACTTCCTCTCAATCAACTGTGAAGAAGGTCGGAATTTCCGGGTCGACGTCAAGCAAGTTACAACCAAGTTTTGTGGACATGAGTAAGTCCGAATTGCTTGCTCAGGCGAAGAAGATGAAACTAGACGTTACGACTAAGACGACGAAGCCAGAATTAGTGAAGACACTGCGCGCGGCCGAGAAGGCCCCGGTCAAACCGCGGCGCCGCGTCTCGTGAGGCCCACGGCCAAGTCTACCGGCGCAACAAACAAAACCACGTCGAAACTTTCCACCTATCGAGCCAAGCGCGACCCGCAGAAGACGCCCGAGCCAATGGGTTCAAAGAAGGTGACGGCGCGAAAGGCCAGGGCTAACAATACGTTCGTAATCCAAGAACACCATGCCCGCGCGTTGCACTGGGATTTTCGCCTGGAACATGGCGGAGTACTCGTGTCTTGGGCGCTTCCCAAAGGTCTTCCCATCGATCCTAAAGTAAATCACCTGGCCGTGCACACAGAAGATCACCCCCTCGACTACGCGAAGTTCCAGGGCAGCATTCCTCGGGGTGAATACGGCGGGGGAGATGTGACGATCTGGGACCACGGTACGTACGATTGTGAGAAATGGCGCGACGACGAAGTGAAGGTGGTCTTGCGTGGCACCAAGGCATCCGGCCGGTACGTCTTGTTCCCGACGAAGGGCAAGAACTGGATGATTCATCGCATGGGCCCAGTCGCTGCGGACTACGAGAAAATGCCGGCTCAAATCAAGCCGATGCTCGCCGAAGCCGGAGAACTACCACGAGTGGGCGACGATTGGGCAGTTGAATTTAAGTGGGACGGCGTGCGAGCCATGGTCTACGTAGAAGGCGGCCGAGTTCGGGCGCGTACCCGCAACGACAACGATCTCGTCGCCACCTTCCCCGAACTGCGCGATATCGGACTGTTTCTTGGATCAAGGTCCGCCATTCTCGACGGCGAGATCGTCGCGCTCGACGGAGCCGGTCGACCGAACTTCGGAGTACTTTCTCATCGTCTTCATCTCACGTCGAAGTCCTCGATTGCCAAGCTGGCCACATCCGCCCCGGCAAATTTTCTCGCGTTTGATCTTTTGTACTTAGAGGGTAAATCGCTTCTGCAATTGAGTTACGACGAGCGGCGGCAACTTCTCGAGTCACTCGAGTTGCAAGGCGACACGTTCACCACGCCGCCGAGTGTCACTGATCGTAAAGCCAGCGAACTTCTCGACATCGCGAGAGAACGAGGACTCGAGGGCCTTGTTATGAAGAAACGTGATGGCGTCTACTCACCGGGCCAACGCAACGGCCAGTGGATAAAAGTAAAGAATTTCAGAACTCAAGAAGTTGTGATCGGCGGCTGGACCGAAGGAAAGGGGGCGCGCTCCGGCAGCCTCGGAGCTTTATTACTCGGAGTACCGGCGAAGGACGGTCTTAGCTACGTTGGCAAAGTGGGCACGGGCTTTTCGGCCGACGCGCGTACTGAGATGCTCGAGTCTTTGACGCCGCTCGCCCAACAGAAGACACCCTTTCTGAATCGCTTGAGCCCGGTGGATACCAATCTCGCGCACTTTGTGCACCCCACTTTGGTTGGAGAAGTTCAGTTCGCCGAGTGGACGGCTGACGGTCGTTTGCGCCAACCTTCCTGGCGGGGGCAACGTCCAGATAAGAGCGCGAAGGACGTGATCCGTGAACCCTGAACGCGTGGAAACCAACGTGGACGGCCGTCGTATAACCATCTCAAATCTGGACAAGGTGTTGTATCCCGAGTCGGGTTTCACTAAGGGTCAGGTGCTTGATTATTACGCCCGCATCGCCGACGTGATGCTGCCGCACCTACAGAATCGACCGGTTACCTTGAAGCGTTTCCCCAATGGTGTGGAGGGAAAATCCTTCTACCAGAAACACGCCCCGGCCAATTTACCCGACTGGATTTGCACCTCCGACGTACCATCAGCGAACGATACGCGTTCGCCCATTGAATTCGCGGTGGTGTGCGATCGAGCAACGTTGATGTGGGCGGCCAACCTCGCCGCATTGGAATTTCATGTACCCCTCTGGCACGTCGCAAAAGCCAAGCCGTCGCCGACGCGGCCGGACTACCTGGTCTTCGACCTCGACCCGGGCCCGGAAACCTCGATCGTCGAGTGCTGCAAAGTGGCTCGCTGGATCAGCGAACGATTGGGCGACGAGATGGTGTTCCCCAAGACCAGCGGATCTAAAGGTTTGCAGTTGTATTCGCCGGTGAGGCGAACGTCGTGGGAGATAGCGAACCAGCGAGCGCACGAATTGGCACAAGCAATCGAGAAGGACCACGGAGATTCGGTAGTGACGGTGATGCGTAAAAATTTGCGCACCGGCAAAGTGCTCATTGATTGGAGCCAGAACAGCCCCTCCAAGACGACTGTCGCTGCCTATTCGCTTCGAGCTGGGCCTAGTCCAACTGTGTCGACACCCGTTACGTGGAAAGAGATTGATGCGTGCGCGAAGAGTGGCAAAGCAACTGATCTTCGATTTGCTTCGGATGACGTATTGAAGCGAGTTGAAAAACTGGGTGATATCATGGAGCCCCTAATCGCGCGAAATAAATCTGGCCGACAAACTCGTTAGGCGCCGTTAGGGGCAATTGAAGCGGAACACGGTCTTGACCCTTTACAATTGCCACCGTTGCAACATTGATTGCGTTGCGCCGGTAATACCGGGGATCACTGTCGCTTCCGTTATCAAAGTAATCCTGAAAAACCACCTCCTCCACTGCGGGAAACAGGTTCTTCCACTCTCGATAAATGTTCCACAGAGTTTCGGGGCTTGGGAGTCCGTCGAGTTCTAACTTGGATTCCATTTCCGGACTTATTCCGGTTTGGTCATGAAAGGCAAAGCCGTCACCGTTTGTGGCCGCATACTCCAGCGCTTGCTGCATACCGTCACCAACGGAGTGATTGTTATCCTTCGCTTCAATGATCGTGATGGGAATGTTGGGCTTGTAATACTGGACGTAGTCAGCGAATTTTCGCTTACTTCGAGAGACCATCTCGTCCGGGACATGAATCTGTCCATTCGTGAAGAAGATCTCCCGTCAAATCTGTGTTTGCTCTTTCCATCAAGCGGCAATGACGCCGGAGTGACGAACTTGGCGAAGATGTCGGCCTTGTTGAGATCCTTGATGACGCCGAGCTCATCGCCAATCCGCTACTAGCCAACTGCCCGGCGCACCCCGAGCTCGCCTCAGCCTACGGCCCTTCTAAAAGACGAACCCGGTGGCTTAGCCACCGGGTTTCTCCGACATCAAGGTCGGTTACTTCTTCGTTCCCCAGAATACCTCAGCGATGGCGTCGATCTCGTCAATCAGGCGGTCGGCGACCGTCACGTCGTTCGTCTTCTTCGCCTCGCCGGCCGACTTGGTGGCCATCCAGAAGAGGTCGTGGAGGTTCGGGAACGCCTTCAGGTGCTCGACCTTGAAGTAGTCGGTCCACAGCACCCAGAGGTGGTGCTTGACCAGCTCGCAACGCTCCTCTTTGATGATGGTGGCGCGCACTTTGAAGTCGGGGTCGCTCGACGCGTTGTACTTCTCCATGCAGCCTTTGACCGACTGGGCTTCGATCTTGGCCTGGGCGGGGTCGTAGACGCCGCAGGGCAGGTCGCAGTGCGCTGAGGCGACGAGGGGAGTCGTCGTCGAGTCCAGCAGCGAGTTGATGAGTGAGAGAAGCGTCATGGCTTTGCCTTTCGATTGTTGAGGCCTGCGCGACAGGCGCAGACTTGTTCCTACTCTTCGCAGGTTAGTCTCTCTCGAGCAACTCTCCGCCGAGCGCGGCACGTCCGGTCACCTGCGCACGCACAACGGTCCCGAGTTCGCTGCGCACGCCCTCAACGATTGGTGTCGCTTCAACGGTGCCTGATCGTTGTTCATTGACTGGTTAACCCTGGCAGAATGAAGTGGACCCGAATAGTGCAACGCACGTCTTTGTGACGAGTTCTTGAACGGTCAGCAGTTCGACACGTTGTTCGAGGCGAAAGTGTTGCTCGGCGACTGGCAACACGAATACAATCACAACAGAACTCACAGCGCGCTAGGTCGACAATCGCCGGCGAACTTCGCTAAGAGTTGCAAGGTGCAGCACTAACAAAGACTCGCGGAGTTAGTGGTTTAGGAATTGGAGTCCTTCCAATTCCTCTTTCGTTTAATTCCTATGCAGCGCCTGCACAAGAGCTCGATGTACTTCGATATTAGTTCACCAACAACAGGTGTTATCGGTGGACTGTGGGGATCGAGTTCAACCGGAGAGAAGCCACAGGCGGGTTCTATCCGGGGATCAACAACCCACTCTGTTGGAGTGGCGCATAGACGTCCGTGCAAGTCACATGCCATTTCCCCTTTCCGCTCACAGTCGGTCGAAACGGTAGTGCGTTGGTAACGGGCTGCCACTTTTGACGCTCCC
>DAIQOO010000106.1:3466-5794 GCA_036787845.1 Acidimicrobiales bacterium | reverse complement strand
AAGCGACGTTGGTGCACGCGGTGGATGAAGTAGCGCAACATCTTTTCGCAGATCTCAAAGTCCGCGATGACGCCGTCTTTCAACGGTCGAATCGCCTGGATGTTGCTCGGGGTACGACCAATCATCCGCTTGGCCTCGGCACCGACGGCCAAGGGCTTGCCGTCCTTGACGTCCACGGCGACCACGGAGGGCTCGTTCAAGATGATCCCGCGTCCGCGCACGTACACCAGTGTGTTCGCGGTACCTAAGTCCACCGCCATGTCACGGCCCAAGAGTGAGAAACGACCATCAACCATAAATTCCCTTTATCGAGGCGTGAGACACCCCGCGCTTTCTACTAAGGCTAGGGCAAGATCGTGACGCTGAACCAGTTAGGGGCGCTAGGCCAAGTCTGGAAAGAAGATAGCGATTTCACGTTGCGCCGCGTCAGGAGAATCGGAACCATGAATCAAGTTCTCGGACATCGCGATGGCGAGGTCACCGCGGATGGTTCCAGGTGCTGCGTCAGCGGGATTCGTCGCCCCGATCATCGTGCGTACCACTTTCCATGTGTCGTCGGGCCCTTCAATCACCGCGATCAGTGAAGGGCCGCGCGTAATGAACGTCACCAGCGAGTCAAAGAAGGGTTTCCCTTCGTGCTCGGCGTAGTGGCGGGTGGCGCTGGCTACGTCAATCGTGCGAAGTTCCGCCGTTACCAAACGCAACTGTTTACGCTCTAGACGAGCGAGGATCTCCCCTACGAGGCCGCGCTCGATGGCGTCGGGCTTGAGGATTACCAACGTTCTTTTCACGACAGGCAATCTAACAGTCTTATATGAGGTGACGAGAAGCGACGTGCAGCACCTCGCCACGAACTTCCGCGACGAGATAGAGGCTGCCCGCCACCACAATGAGATCGTCGTCGGTAGAACGTTCACGTGCGTGCGCGAGCGCGGACTTGGCGTTGGGATGTTCGTACGCCACGCCGCCGTTGCGTCGAACAGCGGCGGCGAGTTCGCCCACCGGTACGGCGCGTGGCGATCGTGGTGCGCAACAGTGGAATTCGCTGAAGCCCGCACCGACGAGCGGCACGACCATGTCGTCTAGGTCACGACCCGTCAACATGCCAAGCACGCATCGACGGTCACCTCGAACGTCAAACGCGCCGTCCAACGTCGCCACGAGGGCGCGCACGCCCGCGGGGTTGTGGGCGCCGTCGACCACGATGAGTGGATTTCGAGAAATAATCTCCATTCGACCCGGCATCTGCGCACTCGCGAGCGTGGAGGTGACGACTTCGTCGCCCAACGCTCGTCCCAAGAACGCCTCTGCAGCGACGATGGCGGCCGCGGCGTTGACTCCTTGATGGATGCCGTGCAACGTCACCAGGACATCGTCGTATCGGTCGTAGGGCGTGCGCAGCGTTATCGCTCGCCCACCGAGGGCGAGTTCGTTCTCCTCGAGTACGAATTCGTTATCGAGCAGCCACAAAGTCGATCCAATCTCCTCAGCCGCTCGCTGGGCGATCTGCACGACAATGGCGTTCGTCGTCGCGACGATGGCAACACCGTTCGGGCGAAAAATGCCGACCTTGTCGCCGGCAATCTCGCCCACGGTCGTACCGAGCACGGCCGTGTGATCGAGATCGACGTTGGTGAGAACTTGAACGTCGGCATCGATGACGTTGGTGGAGTCCCACGTGCCACCCATGCCCACTTCAATGACCGCGACGTCAATGCCTTCGTCTGAAAAATGCAGTAATGCCGCGACAGTAAGAAGTTCGAAGCGCGTCAACGCGATGCCGGTAACGGTTTCGACGTCCGAGAGTCGCTCGAGCACGCCAATGAATGACTCGTCGTCTATCGGCTCGCCGTTCACGGCAATACGTTCGTTAATCGCGTGCAGGTCGGGACTCGTGAAGGTTCCGACTCGTAGCCCCGTGGCACGCAGTAGCGCGCCAATCAACGTCGTCGTCGTGCCTTTGCCGTTCGTGCCCGTGACGTGAATGAGCGGGTAATCGCCCTGGGGATCGGCAAACTGGGCCAACGTGTCACGAATCGGCTGCAACGTGGGCACGGGTTGACGATTGGGCGCCACTCGCTCGTAATCAATATGAGATTCGAGCCACTTCAGTGCTTCAACGTACGACGCAAAGCGCACGGCTTAGCTCGCGCGACGGGTACGCGTCGCCTTTCGCATTTCATAGTTGGGCGCTTCGTGTTGGCGTACTGACGCCGCCGTGACGACACACTTGACGACGTCGCTGCGACCAGGTACGTCGTACATGGGCTCTAGCAACACGTGCTCGAGAATTGAACGAAGTCCCCGGGCGCCCGTGCCCCGCTCGAG